>CAJGEB010000176.1 GCA_904502045.1 uncultured Oscillospiraceae bacterium | reverse complement strand
TACGTTCGGATTTTCCGCTTTGAGCTTGAGTGCAAGATTCAAGCACTCCTCAATGCAAAGTCCGATATTACCCGAATCGTGCACCAAGATTACCTCGGCGCCGTAATGTTCAACCAGCTTCTTGCGCTCCTCGCTTACCGAATCGGGCATAATTATCTTGACCTTATATCCTTTTACGGCTCCAACAAGAGCAAGGCCGATGCCCTGATTTCCGCTTGTGGGTTCAACGATAACGGTGTCTGAGTTTAGGAGTCCCATCTTTTCGGCTTCGGATATCATATTGAAGGCGGTGCGGGTTTTGATGGAGCCGCCGACGTTGAGTCCTTCAAATTTGACCAAAATATCAGCATCTTCGGGGGAGGTCATGTGCTGAAGCTTTATGATGGGAGTATTGCCTATTGTGTCCAAAATAGTATTATAAATCATGTTACAAAAGTACCTCATTTTTAAATTCAATATATTATATCACAGCGCACTAACATTTGCAACGAGGAATATAAAAAATAACAAATAAAAAGCAGCCGGAAAATACATCTGACTGCTTTTTGCGTTATTCGTTACCGTTCGAGGTATCGGGTTTGGATTTTTTGCGTTTACGCACACATTCGGAAAGGAGATATTCTATCTGACCGTTGACGGAGCGAAAATCGTCCTCGGCCCAAGCGGCTATCTCGCTGTAAAGCTTCTCCGACAACCTGAGCGGAATTTGCTTTTTTGCGTCGCTCATATTAATACAAGCTTCCCGAGTTTACTACCGGTTGAGCATCTTTGTTTCCGCAGAGAACGACCAGTAAATTTGATACCATAGCAGCTTTTCGCTCTTCATCTAATTCCACGGTGTTGTTTTTGTTGAGCCTGTCGAGCGCGGCTTCGACCATACCAACGGCTCCGTCAACGATAGCTCTTCTTGCGTCGATGATAGCGGAGGCTTGCTGTCTTTGAAGCATAACTGCGGCAATTTCGGGAGCATAAGCTAAGTAGGTGATACGGGCTTCGATTATTTCAAGACCTGCTTCGGCTACCTTATGCTGAATTTTTTCTTTTATTCTGTTGGCAACGACCTCGCTGGAACCTCTCAGACTACCCTCATCAGCCTGACCATCGCCGGTGGTATCGACATTGGGAGCGACGTCGTAGGGGTAGATGCGGACGATATCTCTGAGTGCACTGTCGCACTGAAGAGAAAGGTACTCCTTGTAGTTGTCGACGTTGAAGACTGCCTTTGCGGTATCAACGACTCTCCACATAACAGCAATACCGATTTCGACGGGGTTTCCGAGGTAGTCGTTGATTTTCTGGCGGGCATTATTCAATGTCATAATTTTGAGAGAGACCTTTTTATTCACCATTTCTATGCTTGCAGAAGAGGGGGTAGCGGGGATTAAAATTGATTTCGGCGAAGGGGAATCGACATCTCCGCTCTGGTTGAGCTTTGTTTTGGCAGCGGGATTAACACTTGAGCAAAACGGGTTAACAAAGTAAAATCCTGCGTTTTTGATGGTACCGATATATTTTCCGAAGAGGGTGAGTACGAGGGCTTCCTGCGGATTGAGTATCCTGAGTCCGAGAAAGGGGATCCATCCCAAGCACACCCAAACTATACCGATAATAAACAGCACGGGCGAGGAGCCTGTCTCCATCATTATTCCGCCGTAGATGCAGCAGGCTATTGCGGCGAGGTAAAGAATAACGGTCAAAATCAGAACTAACATACCGTTTTTCTTAGTGGTAAAAATTTTTTCTTGTAACATAAAATCTGTCCTTTCATTGTTGATATTAAAATGATATCATTTAAATATCTTGATGTCAATAGTTTTTTGAAAAAAATATAAAAAAAATAATGACCGCAGGTTTTGGGCTTGCGGTCGTTGTTTCAGAGCTATTTTATCATATCGTTGTATTCTTTCATAAAGTTACCGTTTTTGTCGAGCATCGGAGTAATTTTACCGTCGGGCAAAGAAACGACATAACGGTTAACGGTCTTTTTGTTGAGCATGTGGTTAAT
>CAJGEB010000175.1 GCA_904502045.1 uncultured Oscillospiraceae bacterium | reverse complement strand
GTTATCGACGTCCTCGCGGAACTCCTCGTAGGTGCGGGTATAGTCGAGGGTGGTATATTTAAATGCATACTGGTCGGGGAACTCCTCAACGACACGGTCAAGAGCCTGAGAAAAGGTGAGGTTTACAAGCTCATCTTTTTTCCAGATGTACTGACCTGAGCCGTCGTGGTTTGGATAAAGGGACTTTTTCTTGCCGCGCGGACTGTCAAAGCGATTCATATAGTTTACGAAATAGGGGAAAATTACTTCGCGGTCCTGCAGGTCCTCCATCCATTCGGGCTTCCATACGAGCGAGATAAATCCGTCGTAGTCCACCGAAGAGAGAGCCCTCATCATATCAGCGATAGGCATAGTACCTTCACCGATGAGGTTATATGAATTTTTATCATCGGAATCGCGCAGATGCACGTGTTTTATATATGCGCCGAGGTTTTTAATGGTAGTATCGGCACTTTCATCGCAGTCGCGGTAGGGGTGGTGCATATCCCAAAGAGCAGCGAGCTGATCACAGGCAAAGCTGTCCATCAGAGCGCGCAGGCGTGCGGTATCTGAATAGATTCCGCTTGTCTTAAGGAGTATCGCAACACCGAGCTCTTCTGCTAAGGGCAGGAGTACGCTGAGGCGTTTGCGGACGAGCTCCTCATTATCGCAAAGAGCAGCCGCCGATACGTAAGGAACCTGCATATTATCGGCAACTTCCATCAGAGCCTTTAACTTTTCGGAGGGATCGTCCTCAGCGGAAAGGTCGCAGGAAGTATCGAAGCAGGGAATGGAAATTTTTTTCTCGCGGAGCAAACGCACGGAAGCTGCGGTATTATATTTGTGAAAAGGACCTCCGCGCTCGCAGAGCTCTTCGAATTTGGAAAGGTCGTATATTTCAATACCGTCAAAGCGCATTTCAACGGCGGCATCGATCCACTCTTCCCAGGAGAGATCTCCCCAGCCGCGTGTGGAAAACGAGAGCTTCATTGTACCGCCTCCTCGTAAACGATTTTGTTGAGAGCGTTTATGTAAGCGAGTACACTTGCACCGACGATATCGGTGGAGATTCCGCGGCCGGAATAGAGCTTACCGCCGAAGCGGAGCTTAACGACCGTTTCACCCATAGCCTCGCGGCCCTCGGTAACGGCTTGTATCTGGAAATCGTCGAGCTCGTAATGGCAGCCGATTATCTGTTCGATGGCAAGGAATGCAGCATCTATCGGACCGTCACCGAGTACGACGCCCTCTAAAATACGGTCATTTTTTTTGAGTTTAATGTTGGCGGTCGAGGAGATGATATTTCCGCTGGTAATGACATAGCTTTCTACCTGATAGGTGGGGGGAGCCTGCATTGCAGAGGAAGCAACTATCGCATCAAGCTCCTTTGAGCCGATATTTTCTTTCTTTTCGGCTATTTTACGGAAGGACTCCCAAACCTTAGCACCGTCCTCTTCGGAAAGGTCGTATCCGAGCTTTTCAACAGCAGCAAGTACCGCTGAGATATCATCGTGGCAGGAGAGGAAAACTCCTGTGTCGGACTCTTGAACGCCGTTATCGAAGGGGGAATTTTTGCTCTTTGTGGTACTGCACATCCACTCTATCTGATTTACTATGCGTTTCATCTCGGTAGTGCGAACGGAGCAGTGAACTCCGAACGCATCGCCCTTACTTGCAAGAACCTTGGAAACATTTGGAAGTGACACGCAGTTTATAGGATAAGCCGCGGATTTTATCTCGCGGGCACCGCATCTTACGGCGGCGATAGCGCAAGCGTCAGCCATCGAAAGCTCATTTGAGCAGGAGATTCCCAAAGTTACGTTTTTGAGTTCGGGAACATTTGCGTAAATGGACTCAATAAATGCAGCAAATTCGTCGCTGAGCATAGCACCTGCGGTATCGCAGACGGTAACGGTAGATGCTCCCGAAGCGATAGCCGCGGAGATGACGGAATATAAAAATTCACCGTCACTGCGGGTAGCGTCATCAGCAATAAATTCAACGTTTTCGGTATATTCACGGCAGGCGGCTACGATATCCT
>CAJGEB010000174.1 GCA_904502045.1 uncultured Oscillospiraceae bacterium | reverse complement strand
TGAGTAGTGCTTTCGGGAGCGGTTATCTCAAGGGAAGGACCGCTGAATCCGCTTTCACCGGTTTTGTAATAGTTAATGACAGAAGCTGAGGAACCGCTGATATCATTGAAAAATACCGAAGCGGTCTTGAAGATTCCGTTGCATTTTCCGAGGAGCTGTTCGGTTTCCTTGAGCTGCATTAAAAGCTCGTCGGGACTATTCCAACCCTCGTAAATCGGGCTTTCTACTCTGTCGGCGGAATACACGGGATAGAGCGGCAGATTGTTTCTTATGGCAAGAGCGCTCCACCAAGAAACAACATTTTTAAAAGGAATGTTAGAATCGGTGCGTGAGCCGTAGCAGTCCACCGAGATGAAATCAAAGAGATTTTGCTCAATATATTTTTTAACGTCGCAGAAGGCGTCATACATTGAGGAGAAGGCAGCCGTGGTAGAGGAGCCGTAGGTGTTTTCGGTATCGTTTGCCCACACGGGATCCGCCAAAATGCCGATATTTATCTTTGTGTTAGCTTCAAGAACGGCACTCCTTGCTGTTTTGAGTACCGAAAATGAGGCATCGTACAGATAATTTTCATATCCGATACCTGCGCCGTTGTTAACGTAGGAGATATATCCGCCTGAGGAAACGGGGAGATAGTACTCATCAAACAGAATACCGTCAAGCTCGTATTTACTTGCAAATTCAAAAATATTTGAGCGAATATCATTGAGGGTGGAGATGTTGAAGGAGGTGGAGATTACGGCTCCGGAATTTTGAGCAACCGTGAAGACGTCGTATATCGCGAAGACAAAGAGGTCCGACTCGTCCGCTTTATCAATTATATACTGCATAACATCAAAGTTATCTGTAACGGAGGAGAAGATAGACGAGGAGTAGATAACAAAATTGTTGAAACGGGATTCAACGATAATGGAGTTAAATGCAGAAGACTTGGTTTGAGCGATAACCGAATCTATCTCAGCTTTAATGGCCTCTTCGGTAAGCTCGCCGGCAAGGAAATCGACTCCGGGGCGCAGCATTACTCCGCGCATTTCTGCGGGAAGAGAGTATTTCTCATACTCCTCAGGGGGAATATAAGAGGAACCGGAAGACGCGGGCGGCTGATATTGTGAAGAGTCGGAGCTTTCAGGCGATGATTCGGGAAGGGAGGGGTCCGACTCTTGAGAGGACTCAGGTTCCGAAGTTGAGGAAGATGGAGGGGCTGACGAAGACAGTCCCACCAAAAGTCCGCAAACGATGATGATAGCAACCATTCCGATTATAATGACCGCAGTCAAAATTTTTTTATTTTTGAAGAAATCAAACATATTTTAAAAGTCCTTTCCGATGCCGAAATCAGTTTCGGGTAATATTTTTAATGTTTTCTATCTCAAGTTTAATTGCATCTTCAACATCTTCCGTCGGAGCAAAGAGTGAATCATATCTGAAAAAGATATAACCGCTGCAAATAGAGCCGCTGTTGATAATATCTATCTGTTTTGCGAGGGTATCGGTGTTTTCCAGCCACTCGTTTTTACCGCTTCCTGCGTAGGTATCGGTAGTACCGACCTTGTAGGCGGCGAGTCCTGCGTAAAGCGAGATACCGCGGACGGTAATCATATCGGCAAACTCCTGCAAAGTACTTTCAAAGGGCCTTGAGCCGTGGTTTATACCGAAGTATATCTGCGGAGCGATATAGTCAACGTATCCCTCATGCGAAAGGATAAAGGGAATATCTATATATTGCAAGTTGTAGTTGTTGTAGGAGTTACCTTGCGGACTTATTCCGAAAACAACCTCGGGGTTTATCGCTTTGATGGCAGAGTAGACGTCTTTAATAAGCAGATTAATGTTTTGTCTGCGCCAATCTCCGAGGGAGAGGAGCTCCTCAGAAGAAACAGAGGAGCAGTAGTCGGCGTAAAACTCATCGTCAAAATCCTCGTCGGGATTGGGGTAGAAGTAGTCATCAAAATGGATACCGTCCACATCGTAATTGCTTACTATCTCTTCGATACCGCGGACGATAAGCTCACGGACTTCTTCA
>CAJGEB010000173.1 GCA_904502045.1 uncultured Oscillospiraceae bacterium | reverse complement strand
CTTGTATATTGATGCATAATAGAGAAGCTAAAACTTACAATAATCTTATGAGAGAGATGCGGGAGGCACTTGACGAGGGAAGATTTGAGGAATACTACCTCGCAAACGTTGAAAATCTCGGAAAGAGAATATAGGTTTCGGAGGAAAGATGGAAAAAATGAGATTAAGCTGTCCGTGTATGTTCGGACTTGAGAGCGTGTTATCTTACGAGATAAAAAAGCTCGGAGTGGAAAATGTAGAAACGACCGACGGTCGAGTATCCTTTGACGGTGATGCATCGGACATAATGAGAGCGAATATTGAGCTTCGTACGGCTGAGAGGGTTCAGGTGTTACTCGGCAAATTCAGAGCGGAGAGCTTTGATGAGCTTTTTGAAGGAGTAAGAAGCCTTGCGTTTGAGGAATTTATAGGCGAGAACGACACCTTTCCTGTAAAGGGGTATTCCTTGTCATCGAAATTGAAGAGTGTACCGGACTGTCAGTCGATAATAAAGAAAGCGATAGTAAAAAGGCTTGAAAAGGTGTACGGTAAGAGTTGGTTTGATGAGAGCGGAGCGGTATATCAGATACAGTTTTCGATACTTAAAGACGAGGTAATGATACTGCTTGATACGACGGGAGAAGGACTTTATAAGAGAGGATACCGCAAGGAAGCTAATGCAGCACCGATAAAGGAAACGCTCGCAGCGGGAATAGCGGATCTTGCGAGAGTGGGAGCCGATTCCGTGGTAATGGACCTGATGTGCGGCTCCGGAACCTTGCTTATAGAGTCGGCGCTGAGAGCCCTTGATATACCCCCGGGAATAAACAGGCGATTTTCTTACGAGAGATGGGGTATCGTGAGCAGAGATGAGGTACTTGAATATCGCAAATCGCGCTTGTCTATAATAAGAAAAGATGCGCAGTTTAAGGGACTTGGCGGAGATATAGACAAGGAAGCGGTAGAGCTTACCGTGAGCAATGCAAAGCGTGCGGGAGTTATATCGAGGATAAGAGCAGAGGAAAAACGGGTCGAGGAGTTTGACGTTACCCGAACACAGTCGGGGATAGTAATATGCAATCCGCCGTATGGTGAGAGGCTGCTTGATGTAAAGGGAGCAGAAAAACTGTATGCCGAGATGGGAAAGGTATTTACCGAAAAAGAAGGAATGAGCTATTATATAATTTCTCCGCATGATAAATTTGAAGAGATATTCGGCAGAGAAGCGAAAAGGAAGAGGAAATTATACAACGGAATGATAAAATGTACGCTGTATATGTACTTTTAATATTGATAAATAATTAAAAATAATACAAAAAAGCCTTGCAAGAAAGAGTAAGGTAGGGTATAATCAAAAGAGTGTGTATGACAAAATTGTCAAGACAGATGTATTTTAGGAGGAATTTCAAATGATGAGATTTATGATGTTGGCGTCAGAGGTAAGCGGAGCTGAAGGAGCACAGATGAATCCGACAGTGGCTTTGCTTATACAGATAGTACCTTTTGTGCTTATCGCATTAGTGTTTTACTTTTTGATGATCCGTCCGCAGAGAAAGCGTGATAAGGAAACCCAGAAGATGAGAAACAGCCTTGAGGTAGGAGATGAGATAGTTACTTCGGGGGGAATAATCGGACGAGTAGTAAGCATCAGAGAAGATACGGTAGTTATAGAAACCGGAAGCGACAGAAGCAAGGTACGTATAATGCGCTGGGCTATTCAGGCGAATAATACTATTCACGATAACTAATAGCAAAACTGAAAATAAAGCTGTAATAATCCACCTTATTCTTGCATACAAATGTTGTAACAGGAAGAGGTGGATTTATTATGTTAACAGGAGTCAAAAAAAGAGCGGAAAATATCGGGGTTATGAGATATGTGGGGCCGATACTTTGGGGAATATGCGGAAGTGCGGTATCGTGCTTTATATTACTGATGATATTTTCCGTTGTATTGTCGGCGAGCAGCTTACCTGTGTCGGCAGCACGACCGATAGCGATGGTAGCACTGTTCATCAGTTCGCTTGTGGGAGGATTTATCGCATCGAGAATACTGAGGGAGCG
>CAJGEB010000172.1 GCA_904502045.1 uncultured Oscillospiraceae bacterium | reverse complement strand
CAGTTAAGGATACGATGGATAGACATTCGAAATATATGAAGGTGCGTTTTGACGCGGTATTGGATACTCTTGAGAAGGAGTTATCGGGATACGGTATAGCGAAGTGGACGAATCCCCGCGGAGGATACTTCATCTCCTTTGATACCATTCCGCACTGTGCGAAGAGGGTAGTAGCGCTTTGTAAAGATGCGGGAGTAGTGCTCACGGGAGCAGGAGCTACCTTCCCCTACGGTAAAGACGAAAACGATTCCAATATAAGAATTGCGCCGTCTTGCCCCACTCCTGAGGAGCTGCTGCTTGCGGCAAAGCTTTTCAGTTTGTGTGTAAAGATTGCAAGCCTTGAAAAAATGATAGGATAAAAAACGGGACTCGGAATTTTTCCGAGTCCTGATATTTTTGTATTAAAATATTTTTCCGCCGCCTGCGAGATAGTTTACGGTATCAATGTGCTCTCCGCCTGAAAAATAGGCTCTGGGGACGCGTCTGCCGATATGGCAAACTATCTCGTAATTTATTGAATCGGACAGCTCAGCGAGAATTTCGACGGGTAAAACGGCATTTTCGTCGGTACCGAAGAGGGTAACAACATCTCCGCAGCAAACGTTAGGGATATCGGTAATATCAAGCATCAGCTGGTCCATGCATACTCTTCCGACGATAGCAGCTTTTTTGCCGTGAACGAGAGCGTACGCCTTGTTTGAAAGAGAGCGGGAGTATCCGTCGGCATAGCCGATAGCAACGGTGGCTATCTTCATCGGATGGGGCGCGGAAAAGGTCCTTCCGTAGCTGATTGACTCCCCGGTTTTTACCTCTTTTATATGAGATATCACCGATTTGAGCTGCATTACCGGTTTAAGAGAAATGGTATCATCGGCGCTGGGGAGCAGTCCGTACTGTATGATTCCGGGGCGCACCATATCAAGATGCATTTTGGGGTAACGGAGCATACCGGCGCTGTTACAGCAGTGCTTCACAGCAAAGGAGATGCCGCTTTTTTCGAGTAAAGATACTGTGTTTTGGAACCGCTCAAACTGCATACGGGTGTAATTGACTGCCGCGTCGGATGCTTCATCCGCACAAGAGAGATGGGTGAATATTCCGGTGATATTGAGCGAAGGCAGGGAGCAGGCACAAATTATTTTATCAAGGTAATTTTGTGATGATTCTGCAGTGAAAAATCCTATTCGTCCCATACCGGTATCGAGTTTTATATGTACGTCAAGCGGAGCTTCAAGGGTACTCGCTGCAGCCGAAAGCTTTTGTGCGTATTCAAGAGAAAATACCGTTTGAGTAATATTGTTTTTCGACAGTACCTCAGCGAATTCGGGGGGAGTAACCCCGAAAATGAGTATGGGCTTGGAGATGTTTTGGCGTCTGAGTATCATCGCCTCCTCTAAATTTGAGACTCCGAACCAATCGACTCCGCAGTTGTCGAGGCACTTTGCGGTGTACTCCTCTCCGTGACCGTACGCATCTGCCTTAACTACCGACATTATCATACACTCCGGCTTTAGCTTCGACCGTATCTGAGCAATATTATATTTCAGAAAATCCAGATTTATTTCAGCCCAAGCGCGTTTAAAGAAATTATCATTCATTTGAAAGAATGGCTCCTTTAGCGTTAATTTTTATTTTTAGAGATAAGCAGAAAGACTCCTGCAACGTTAACGACGATGGATAAATATAAAAGAACGGTAGAAATTGCGGAATCAACCGTAACTGCAAGCACCATAGCAAGTGCAAGAAGAAATATTCCGATGAACAACAGGTATTTTGCGTACTTTTTCACAAGAATCCCCCGATTTATAAAATTTCCCTCAGCTTTTCTAAAAATGCTTCTTCGCCGAGTGTATTAATCTTGAAGAAGACAGCCTGACTTCCGCCTGAAGTGATAGCGGAGAGATTTATTATGTCATTGCAAGAGAACAAGGTAACTGAAAGACTGACGCGGTTTCCGCCGAAGTAGCTGTATCTCTCAAATACCCTTACGCTGCAACGGGTATCTCCGCATCTGAAGTCGCTCTTATCTTCGAGCGTCGCAGAGGAGCTTCCGCTGAGAATACCTTCTTCGATCCTGCTCAAAATCT
>CAJGEB010000171.1 GCA_904502045.1 uncultured Oscillospiraceae bacterium | reverse complement strand
CCTCCCCGCTTTGCAAAAGCCCTCTCCGCTGTACTCGTCCCGCCGAGCACCGCACTCCCTCGGACAAATACTGCATCTGTTTGAATTTTTGACATCCATCATCTCAATACCTTCTGAAAAGAAATTCACCTGTATTTTCTGCACCCTTCGGCAATAATAATAAGGTATTCTCCGCGCTGTCTTCAAGTGAGGAACCCGCCATCTCAGCAAAATCACAAATGTAAAAGCTGCCGAAATGGTCCCTTTCTCCTTTGCGTGACGTTTTGTAGTAGTTCCCGCGGATCTCTCCCGCAATTACGTCTTCCCAAAAGGAGATGTCCTTTTTCGCCACGAATACCTCAAATCCCCAATATACTCCCTGCAGGTCTTCGCCCTCGAACTCCTTCGCCCGAACCTCTATCACGCCTTTTTCATTGACAGCGCACACTCCGTCTACGGCTCCCGCCGTCACGGTGAAATATCTGCCCTCGTTATCTTTGACTCCCGCAAAATGCGCGCTTACTCTGCTTGTGCGCTCTCTTTTTGCCTCGAAAACAGTAAATTTAAATCCGATTCCGGACTCCTCCTCCGCTCCGTCTACTGCCGAGCACCTTACCTGCACAAACGGCTTGTAATCCGCCTCTTCCAACGGGTACAGCGTAAGCTTCGCCACCGAGATCATATCCCATTCCTGCTGTTTTTCAAATACACTTATCTTAAACGACATATTTTACGTTCCTTCCTCGACTGCATATCCTCTCGATATTATTACTTATCCATCTTTATATGATACGCCTTTTTAAATTTTGAGTCAACTTTTTTTGTAAGTTATTTGACATATTTCGCAAAATACGCTACTATATTCTTATTGCGGTAATTCTTTTAAAGGAGCTGTGCCTGATATGCGGCGCGGAAAACTTATGAATATGAAAAAAATTCTTGCCATTATCTTAACATTTTGCTTGTCCTGCTCGATTTTTTCGGGCTGTGATCTGCTTGACCTTTTTACATCAGATCCGGGTGGATCCTCCCAATCGGGAAGCTCCTCTCAGCCACAGTCCTCTTCAAATAACGATTCGAAAAATTGGCCCGTTACCGTATCAGGTATTGCAGTTCCCTCAAAACCGACCAAGGTAGCCTCACTATCTCCGTCACTTACGGAAATAGTCTGCGATCTCGGCTACGGCAGCGCTTTAGTCTGCGTTTCAGATTACTGCGACTATCCTTCAAGCATCACCTCTCTCACTAAAGCCGGATCCGCGCTTTTGCCTGATTGTAATGCTATAATCGCTTCGGGAGCACAGTACCTTTTGACTTCAACCGAGCTTTCCGACGTTGATACAAATACCCTTACAGACGCCGGCGTCAGCATAATAGTCCTCCAACCCGCAAAACAGCTTTCCGCTTTGGAGCGCCTTTATAAGAATATCGGTGCGATTTTCGGCGGAAGCGTCGACGGTCAAGCACGCGGTAAAAGCTTATACAATGAATGTATAAATCTTCTTGAGGAGTGCAAAATAGCGGTATCATCTCTCGGATTTTCCACAACCAATCCCCCCGCCGCTCTTTATCTCAGAGTTATTGATCCGCTCACCGTCGCTACGGTGGATACTCTTGAAAGCGCTCTTCTTGAATACATCGGTTTTACCAACATCGCTTCAGGCTACGGCGACTGGAGTTATCCTGCCGATCTCGCTCCCAATCTCACTCCGGATTACCTCTTCTTCTCTTCCTCCATTGATCCCGATGAACTGGTATCAAGCGAGCTTTACTCCCATTTCTCCGGAATCCTCAAGCGTATGGCTTCCACCGATATGCTTGTATTTGAAAGACAGGGTAAGCGTATGTTCAGCGAGCTTTCGCGTACCGTTTCCCTCTTCCTTAATTAATTTGTTGCTATTTTTTCCATTTCAGCTATTGACTTTTCCGTTTGGATAATATATACTGATACGGTCGGCCAACGACAAGGAGATGTCGCCTAGCTTGGTCGAGGGCGCGCGACTGGAAATCGCGTAGGCGTCAAAAGCGTCTCGAGAGTTCGAATCTCTCCATCTCCGCCAAAAATCGACAGGCTTCAACAGAAGCTTGTCGATTTTACTTATTCACTAT
>CAJGEB010000170.1 GCA_904502045.1 uncultured Oscillospiraceae bacterium | reverse complement strand
GACAAAAATTTCGCCGCTGCTGTCGTCCATCAAAAAGTCTATTCTCGCAACACCGCTGCAATCCAGAACGGTGAAGGTCTTTTGAGCGAAAGTGCGGATTTTCTCGGCAACCTCTTCGGGTAACTCGGCGGGAATACGGCGTTTGGAGCCGCTCATACCTTTTGAAGAAGAGGAAGAGGTGTATTTATCGGCATAGCTGAGGATATCGTCTGCGGAGATGGGTTCCTCACAAACAGAAGCGTGATTTACAGAGGCGGAGCCGTATACCGAGCAGTTTATCTCACGAAGATTCTGCACCGCGCGCTCAACGAGTACGTTGTCGGCAAAGCTCAGTGCGAGCTCCACCGCCTCAACAAGTGCGTCGCGGTCGGACACCTTTGTGATTCCGACGCTGGAGCCGAGGTTTACCGGCTTAACGATAAGCGGGTAGCCGTACTCCTTTTCGAGAGCGTCGCAGATTCCGTCTTTACCGCTGCGCCACTCAAAGTTATAGAAGCGTTTTGCATCGACAACGGGAATCCCCGCGTCCTTGAGCATTATCTTGGACACATACTTATCCATACCCGCAGCGGCAGACATTACGTTACAGCCGACGTAGGGGATATTGTACAGCTCAAGGAGTCCCTGCAGGGTACCGTCCTCGCAGTTGGTGCCGTGCACGATGGGGAATGCAACGTCGGCAGAAATGACCTTTTTGGAGAGTCCGCTCAGAGAAACGAGCTTGAGTACGCCGTCTGCACCGTAAGGAACGACCTGCCTTGCTTTCTTTATAAGAGCGGGAATATCTCTGAAATTTTCCACATCAAGAAGTACGTCGCCGGTATAAAAATCACCTGATTTTGAGATGTATACCGGAATGATATCGTATTTTTCCTTATCCATATTAGCGATAGCCTGAAGTGCCGATACTACCGATACTTCATGCTCAACGCTTCTTCCGCCGAAAAGTACGGCTACGGAAGTTTTCATAAAATCACCATGCCTTTTAATCTATTCATTGTAAAGATCGGGAAGGTCGTTTTCAAAGAGTACCACCGATCTTGCGCTTTCAACGGTTTTGGAATCCGCAAAGGCTACTGCCTCTGAAAGATTCTTTGCTACAAATATTTTTTCATCGGGGAAGCCCTTGTCTTTAAGTCCGTCAAAAATGGGTCTTGTTCTTGCGGGACCGACAAGTACGGCGTAGTCGCAGTTTTCGGCGATATAATGTCCGAATTTTCTGTTAAGTTCGGATTCCATTTCACCGAGCTCGATCATACCGGGGGTAATTACTATTCTTAAAGAGTCCTGCATCATGCCCAAAGTTTCTACGGCGCAGCGGGAACCAACGGGGTTTGAGTTAAACGCATCGTCGATAACGGTAACACCGTTGCCCTTGTTGATTATCTCCATACGGTGCTTAACCGGTCTTATCTCAGCTACGGCAGATACCATGGCTTCCTCGGGAACCCCTAAAAAGTCGGCTACTGCTATTGCGCAAACGAGGTCGGAGATGTTGTGCTCGCCGAGCAGTCTTGTGGTAAAATCGACAGCCTTACCGTCATGCAGCACGGTAAAGGAAGTGCCCTTTGAGGAGTAGCGAACGTTAGTCGCCTGATAGGTACTGCCGTCGGAAACTCCGAACGAAACGGCGATTTTGTCTACCTTTTTATTTCGGCAGTACTCGTTATCGTGATTTACAAAGATGACTCCGTTTTCTTTGGGAAGACTGTCGCAAAGCTCAAATTTTGTCTTTATAATATTATCTATGCTCTTGAAGGATTCGAGATGCTGCGGACCGATAGAGGTGATAACTCCGTGAAGAGGCTTTACTATATCGCATATCTCTTTGATTTCGCCGACATTTTTAGCTCCCATCTCGCAGACGAATATCTCGTGATAGGGCTTTAGCATATTGCGTACCGTTTTGACAACTCCCATCGTAGTATTAAAGCTTTCGGGAGTAACCAGTACGTTATATTTTGCGGAAAGTAATTTTTCAAGCATAAACTTTACCGAAGTTTTACCGTAGCTGCCGGTAACTCCGATAACGGTGAGGTCCTTCATCGAGCGGATAATTTTTTTTGCGTCGTTAATATACATCTGAGCGGCAAAAAGCTCAATCGGACG
>CAJGEB010000169.1 GCA_904502045.1 uncultured Oscillospiraceae bacterium | reverse complement strand
TAATAAAGAAAAACCCGTTGAAATTATTTCAACGGGTTTATAATTTTTAAAGGGTGATATTGTAAAGCTCGCAGGTGTTTTTGCGGGTAATATCAATTATCTCTTGAGGGGAGCGATTGTAAAGCTCGGCAAGCTTTTCGGCTACAAGCGACAGCATGCGGGAGTCGCATCTTTCTCCTCTGTGCGGAACGGGAGCCATATACGGCGCATCGGTTTCAATTAGTAATCGGTCGAGCGGTACTACCTTTGTAACATCGACGATTTTTTTTGCATTTTTGAAGGTAGCAACACCGGTTATACCGATGTAGAGTCCAAGTTCGAGGGTTTCCTTGGCGGTTTCGGCACTGCCGGAAAAGCAGTGAACAACTCCGCGCGGACGGTGCTTTTTCAGTATCGCCATAGCATCCTCAGTAGCCTCTCTGATGTGGATGGTAACGGGAGCAGCGAGCTTTTTTGCAAGCAGGAGCTGCTGTTCAAAAACTGTCTTTTGAGCTTCGCGCGGAGAAAAATCATAGTGGTAATCGAGTCCGATTTCTCCGATAGCAACTACTTTTTCGCTGCTGAGATAATACTCTTCGAGCTGTTTTAAGTAGGAAGCATCCGAAACTACCTCAGATGCGCTGTGCGGATGGACTCCGACACAAGCGAACATTCGGGGATACTTTTGAGAAAGCGAAACAGAGAAAACCGCCGATTTCATATCACTTGCAGCATTGATAACAGCGCAAACTCCGCCTTGGAAAAGAGCAGGAATAAGCGCGTCGCGGTCGGAGTCGAACTTATCGTCATCGTAATGTGCGTGCGAATCAAAAATACCGCTATATTTCATCATCTTATGACCGCTCCGGGCAAAACATCATCGCCGAGGAATATAACCTGCGGCTTGTTATCGTCGCCGGTTGCGGCAAGAAGCATACCGTTTGATTCGATTCCGCGGAGTTTTGCGGGTTTAAGGTTAGCAACCAAAACGACGGTCTTACCGATGAGCTGGTCGGGGGAGTAGCTTTGAGCGATTCCCGAAACTATCTGTCTTGTTCCCGTGCCGTCATTTACCTGCAGCTTGAGCAGCTTGTCGGATTTTTCAACCTTTTCGCATTCGAGTATTTTAGCGGCTCGGAGGGATACCTTCATAAAGTCGTCGATGGTAATGAGCTCCGAGGAGTTTTCCTCTGCGGGAGCCGCCTTAGCTTCGGGCTTTTTCTCTTCGGGCTTTTCTTCTTTTGCGGGAGCTCCTTGGAGAGAAGCGAGTACCTCAAGCTCTTTAGCGGCATCAATACGCGGGAAGATGGGATCCCCCTTGCAAACGGGAGTACCTGCCTTGCGCAGACCGAATTCAGCGGCACGGTCCCAGCAGTAGATTTCGGAATCGACACCTATCTGAACGCGTATTTTTTCAGCGGTATCGGGCATAAAGGGAGTGAGCAGGGAGCCTGCTATTCTGAGAGATTCGAGAAGATTATACATTACTCCGGCAAGTCTTGGATTGTTTGCGGGATCCTTTGCAAGCACCCACGGAGCCGTTTCGTCGATATATTTATTGCATCTTGAAACAAGCTTCATTATTTCGATGAGAGCATCCTGGAACGCAAATCTGTCGAAAGCGTTTTCAACTCTGTTTCTGAGGGTAGAAGCGAGGTTGATAACGTCAGCATCTTCGGCAAAATCGTTACCGCTCTTGATATCTTCGGGCAGAGCACCGCCAAAATATTTTTCGACCATACTTACGGTTCTTGACAGCAGGTTACCGAGATCGTTTGCAAGATCTGAGTTAATGCGTCCGATGAGCAGCTCGTTACTGAACACACCGTCGGAACCGAAGGGGAACTCACGCATCAGGAAGTATCTGATAGCGTCTACACCGTAGCGCTCGCAGAGTACCACAGGGTCCACGACGTTACCCTTGGATTTGCTCATTTTGCCGCCTTCGAGGAGCAGCCAACCGTGACCGTATACCTTTTTGGGCAAGGGAATATCAAGCGCCATAAGCAGCGCGGGCCAGATAATAGAGTGGAATCTCATTATCTCCTTACCTACGAAATGAACGTCGGCGGGCCAATATTTATCGAAATCGTTGTACTCGTCATTGAGGTAGCCGAGTGCGGTGATGTAGTTT
>CAJGEB010000168.1 GCA_904502045.1 uncultured Oscillospiraceae bacterium | reverse complement strand
CAAGGCGTTGATTGCGCCGCCTGTGCTGCTAAACTCGAACAAAAAATTGCAAAGCTCGACGGAGTAGACTCTGCCGTATTCAATTTTTTCTCGTCAAAGCTTACTGTCGAAATAACCGACGATTCGGTAGTCGACTTCATCCTCAAAACCATCCGCAAAACAGAGCCCGATGCTGCTGTTAGGGCTATATGAAAGAAGCGTCGGTATGAAAAAGAATATCACAAGAATTGCGGCAGCCGTACTGCTTTTTGTTGCGGGACTCCTCATCGGAAATCATTTCTCCCCCCTTTCTCCCGTTTTACTCGCCGCCGCGTGTATAACTTCAGGCGCCGATGTTATTTTTAAAGCCTTCCGCAACATCCTTCGCGGAAAAATATTTGACGAAAATTTTCTGATGTCCGTTGCAGCCGTCTGCGCCTTCATTATCGGGGAATACCCTGAAGCCGCCGCCGTTATGATATTTTATCAGGTGGGCGAAACATTTCAGCATTACGCTGTCGGTAAATCGCGGAAATCCATCTCCGCACTTATGGAGATATGTCCCGAATACGCTAACCTCAAGGTCGGAGATGAGTTGCAAAAAGTACCTCCTGAAAGCGTTAATGTCGGAGATATAGTAGTAATCCGTCCGGGAGAAAAAATTCCGCTTGACGCAGTGGTAATCGACGGCGCTTCTTCGGTGGACTGCTCCCCCCTCACAGGCGAGCCGATCCCCAAGGATGTGTCTGTCGGCTGTGAGGTACTCAGCGGATGCATCAATCTGTCCGGCGTTCTTACCGTAAAAACCACCGGTGAATACGGAAAATCGGCAGTCAGCAAAATACTTGAGCTCGTTGAAGATTCGATGAGTAAAAAGTCCCGCTCGGAAAATTTTATTACCAAATTTGCCCAAATCTACACTCCCGCCGTAACCGTTTGTGCAGTACTTCTTGCGCTTATTCCACCCCTTTTGTTTAATGCTCCGTGGTCCGTTTGGGTATACCGCGCACTCTCATTTTTAGTCGTATCCTGTCCCTGTGCGCTCGTCATCTCCGCACCTCTCGGATTTTTCGGCGGTATCGGCGCCGCATCAAAATCAGGCATACTCATCAAAGGCGGCAGATATATCGAAAATTTAGCCTCTGCTCAAAAGGTAGTTTTTGATAAGACAGGAACCCTCACCACCGGCTCCTTCAAGGTTTGCGAGATACATACTGCGGGGATTTCCGAAGAGGAGCTCCTCTTTTTCGCCGCACACGCCGAAAGCGCGTCACCCCATCCTATCTCAAAGGCTATACTCGAAGCTTACGGCAAAGAAATCGATACCTCCATCGTCAAAGATATACAAGATATTGCAGGATACGGGGTTTTAGCGGCTGTAAAGGCAAATGCCATTACAGTCGGAAGCATTAAGCTGATGAAGCTGCACGGTATCTCCGTTCCCAAACAAACTCTCTTAGGAGCCGTTGCTTACGTCGCGATAGATAATACATACGCCGGCACAATAGTTGTATCCGACCGATTGAAGCCCGAATCCGAAAAAGCGATTACCGATTTAAAGCGCATCGGAATAAAACACGTCGCCATTCTAACCGGCGACAACAGGCTATCAGCTGAAAAAACCACCGAAACACTCGGCGTTGACGGTATATTTTCCGAGCTTTTGCCCGAAGATAAGGTGTGTAAGCTCGAAGAAATAATGTCCTCTTCCCGCTCTTCAACTATCTTCGTCGGCGACGGAATAAACGATGCTCCCGCACTTGCCCGCGCCGATGTCGGCATAGCTATGGGAGCTTTAGGTTCCGATGCAGCGATAGAATCCGCAGATGTAGTAATAGTGAAGGACTCTCCGGCCGATGTTGCGGCAGCAATTCGCATCTCCCGCCGCACTATGAGGATAGTCAAGCAAAACGTAGTGTTTTCATTGTCTGTAAAGCTGTTAGCTTTGACACTCTCCTCTCTTGGCATTTTTACTATGTGGTTCGCCGTTTTTGCCGACGTCGGAGTTTCTGTCCTCGCTATCCTCAATTCATTTCGTACTCTCAACTTCAAAAACAAATAAAATACACACAAATTCACCTTTTGTTTATTGACATTATTGATTTTTAATGATAATATGTTATTTGTAAAGATTTTTGTAAATTTTTATTAT
>CAJGEB010000167.1 GCA_904502045.1 uncultured Oscillospiraceae bacterium | reverse complement strand
TTTTTCGGACATAGTGACGGTTATTGTGTAGAAACAGATAAATTGCAGAGCGCAATCGAGGATTTAATCAGCAGGGGAGTGGACACCTTTTATGTGGGGACGCACGGCCAATTTGACGGGGCGGTGCATTCAAGTTTGCAAAGCGCGCCAAAAACCGCGGCCTTACTGTTATTAACCTCGGCAGTGCAGAACTATGAGATGTTTATGCGCGTTACGACAGGAGTTAAGGCAAAAGAAAAAAAGAAGGACTATGACACACGAAACGTCATAGTCCTTTTGTGATAATGGTTATGGTTACTCAAAAATCATAGTCCCGAAGTCACAGGGGCGGTGGAAGTCGGGAGTTTCGGAGGTAGAGGGGTTCCAAGACAGGTAGTGGGGGTGGGGAGTTTTATCACCGCATTTGTAGCAGTTAGCGCGGAGCAAAGCTCCGGATTCAAGCTTAAAATCGGGGAAAAAGAGCCTGATAAAAGAGAGGGGAATCTTATAGAAGAGCTCCCAACCGTCATCGGTCAGAGCGGTATGCGCGTCAAAAAGCTCGGAAGGGTTAGGGGGAACCAAACGAACGGAGTTTTCTCTGTTAGCGCAAAAACCCAAATATAAGCAGGAGTTGAGGTTCCATTCGAAATTGAAATAGCGGTCGCTGTCGGGGTCGGGACAAAAGAAAAATTCCATACAGCTGTCGTCACAGACCATCGCAAGCGGAGTTGAAAGTTCGGCGCGGATATTTTTCTCGACGGACTTTTGATGGATATATATTGCGTTATCGTCGTAGCAAATCTGCTGCGACATACGAATATTACAGTCGGGGAGCCATAGCACGTTGCTCACATCAAGCGCGGGAACGGAATCCCAGTCAATATTTTTCGGGAAATATTTTATCGTATATCTGTTCACTACTGTTTTCCTCCTGAAATAATTATAATTACAGCGGTAATTTTTGTGAATGCTAATCGTTAACGAGATTGAGAAGCTAACATTTGAAGCTGTCTGTCCAATGCTTTATTTCTGAAATATAAAACGATATTTATTCCTACCATAACGAGATTGATGCAATAAAAGACGAGGACATACCATTTTTGAGAAAAATCCGCCATATATTCGGGATTTAAAAATTTAGAAGCAATACCCATAATATAGCCGAAGAATATTAAGAAGAGGAAAGCGAGGCTGGTACCTTTTGCGGTCCTTGCTTTAAAAGCTTTTACTATATTTAAGGGCCAGGAAGCGCCGAAGCTGACGACCATAAGTATTTCGAGTATCTCGGACATAATTTAGCTCCTTTTATAATGTTTTAGCTACATTATAATGGTTATGGTTAGTCGAAATCTGTCTGTTTCAACCAACTACAATCATTATAATACACAAAAGAGAGGATGTCAAAGTAAAGTAGGGTGTAATTTATATATTTATTTCGGTGAGGTGAGCCCAGTATCTTTTGGGCATACACCTCATTCTGCGCTTTTCGTCTACTCTTTCGTCGATGGCAACGGAATCATAGAAATTTTTCCAAAGGGTGCGGAATTTCAGCTCGTCGTCATCGGCTTCGGGAGGAGTAAAATCTTCCATCGGCACGATAAAATATTCGTACGGCTTATAGACGAGCGCAAAGCGGTGGGACTTATCGTAGATGATGAACGGGAAATTGCGGAATCTGTCACAGAAATGGGGCGCGAGGTAGGGGAGTACAAAATTTTTCGGCTCAATTATGGAGAAGAGGAGCTGTCCGTGAACGGAAAATCTTACGAATCCTTTAAAATGTTCGGTTTCTTTTGAGAGGGACAGTGCCGCCTTGCGCAGCTTTGCTACCACGTCGTTTGCGAGCATCGACATAGTTTGGGAGCCGTTTTCCATACCAAGCCTGACAAAGTTGAGTATAAGCAGCTCTTTTTGCTGGAGCTTGGAAAAGAAGGCGTCTTTTATGAGGATAAGAGCGGAGTGCGATATCTTTCTTCGGATTCCGATTTTGACTCGCTCGGCGATGTTAGGGTCGGTTTCAATAAAAGAGGTGGGATAGAGAGTCAGCTGAGGAGCATCTTGAGGGGAGATGGCAGCGGGGTGGATTTTTTTTGCAAAGCTGTCGAAGATACAGCAGAGCATTCCCTCGAAGGTACCGTCGTAAAGATAAGCTACATCTGACCTGTAATACATTTGAGTGCCTCCTCTTTTGCC
>CAJGEB010000166.1 GCA_904502045.1 uncultured Oscillospiraceae bacterium | reverse complement strand
GGATATTATAATATATTATTTTTGATTTGTAAATATTAAAGAATATACTTTTGGGACGGGGGGATTTTTGTGAAGCGTTTTTTGGGAGTAGTGTTGCTGACGGCGGCGGTAGTTTTAGGCGGATGCGGAGCGATTGACCGTGAGCTCAGTAACCTTAATGATAGATACGGATATGAGGAATACAGTGAGAGCAGTAAGCTGTACGAAGGAGCGTTCCCCGACGGAACCGAAAAAAAGCTTTTTATACCGATTTTGATTACCGAAGAAACTGAGAAAAATCTTGATATAAAAAAGGGCGCGGAGCGCGCTGCAAAAGAAGCGGGAATAGCTTTGAAATATTATGTAAGCGATAGCGCTGAGGAGCAGGGGGAAGTGCTTAAGGGGATTATTCCGTCGCTGCCGGAAGCGATATGCATATCAGCTTACGATTCGAAGTATGTTGACCCTTATTTGCATAAGGCGATAGCAAGCGGTACCACGATATTTGATCTCGGCGGTAATTTAAAGGATTTTGATGTGGTAAAAGGCGAGGTGGATTACGAGTCGGTCGGAAGGCTTGCTGCAGAAAAATTTGCGGAGCTTTTAGAGGGCGAAGGAACCGTTGCGATTGTTACGGGAATTTCTGCCGAACGCAACATACAGAAGATAATTGACGGATTTTCTGAGCAATTGGAAGCAGTGGGTACGGGAATAACGGCAGTACAGCTTAATCCGAAATCATCTGAAGATATTTTGACACAATGCATTGATTTTTTTGAGGAAAATACCGAGGTTGAAATAGCGCTTGTACTGAATGAATATGTGCTTGATATTGTGCTGCGTGCGGCAGAGGAGCTTGAGATTGAAGAAGATGTGAAATTTGTAGGGTACGGACAGTCGCAGGCGGTAGAGGACAAGCTGAAGAGCGGAGAAATTGCCGCAGCTTTCGTACCGGACTATGAGAAATACGGTTACGATATCGTAAAGGATCTGCTCAGCAGTCAGAAAAAAACGACTGCGATAGGATATAAGTGGAAAGAGTAATGGGGACTCTCGGGGCGACGAAAAAATAATCAAAAAATATTTAAAATTATTTTGTTTTAGGTATTGACAAACGAATGATTTTTTGATAAGATAAATGGCGTCGCGAAGATGCGGGTGTAGTTCAATGGTAGAATTCCAGCCTTCCAAGCTGGCCGCGTGGGTTCGATTCCCATCACCCGCTCCACCTGACTTTTCGAGGTTTTTGAAAGCAATTTCAAAAACCTCAAAAACTTTAAACTCATAATTCAAGAAAGGGGCTTGTCGAGTGAAGAAGGTATACACCGGAAAGACAAAAGATGTATTTGCACTTGAGAATGGGAACTATCTCCTTAAGTTTAAGGATGATGTGACCGGAGAGAACGGAGTGT
Source organism: uncultured Oscillospiraceae bacterium (assembly GCA_904502045.1). GTDB lineage: Bacteria > Bacillota > Clostridia > Oscillospirales > Ruminococcaceae > RGIG8367. Next base: position 846 of record CAJGEB010000166.1, on the reverse strand, counting down.
TTGATCCCGGAGCTAATACTGTGGGACTGAGCATTGACGGAATCGGACTTGCTAATCTTCGTATGTCTATACTTTTCTTTGACGAGCTTAAAAGACGCGGAATAAAGACTCATTATGTGTCTGCCGATCTTGAGAACGCTACGATGGAAGTACTGCCTGCGAGAGTTTTCGGAAACGGACTTGAGGTTATCTGCCGTTACCGTGCAGTAGGAAGCTTTCTGAGAAGATACGGCGCTTACATAGAAGAAGGAGCAAAGCTTCCTGCTTATGTAGAGTGCACCTTCAAGGATGATGCGCTGGGCGATCCGCTTGTAACCGCTGAAGGACTTGAGGTTCTCGGAGTAATGAGTGCGGATATGTTCAAGCAGCTTAAAGAGCAGACTCAGCTTATTGCCGGAGTTGTTTACGAGCTCCTTGAGAAAAAAGGACTTGAACTTTATGACATTAAGTTTGAGTTCGGATATGTAGGCGACGAAGTAATCCTTATAGATGAGATCGCGTCCGGAAATATGAGAGTATATAAAGACGGAGAGGTTTTGGATCCGACCGTGCTCTCTAAGTTAATGTTAGACTAATTCAAATTGTTTCTAATGTGTGCGCCAATAGCTCAGCCGGATAGAGCAACTGCCTTCTAAGCAGTAGGCCGGGAGTTCGAATCTCTCTTGGCGCGCCATTAAGATATGGTGGGTATAGCTCAGTTGGCTAGAGCGCCAGATTGTGGCTCTGGAGGCCGTCGGTTCAATTCCGACTACCCACCCCATTAAAAAAACTAAGGCGCGAGCGCCTTTTTTTAATATTGGGCTGTCGCCAAGCGGTAAGGCACAGGACTTTGACTCCTGCATCTCG
>CAJGEB010000165.1 GCA_904502045.1 uncultured Oscillospiraceae bacterium | reverse complement strand
TAATTATATTTTCGATAATTACCCGTAAAAAATAACCTATTAAAATAAAATTTTGTGCGCGGAGAGGAGTTCTCTGCGCATTTTTTATTAAGTTGACCAAAGAGGAATAATATGGTATGATATTAGGCGGAAATTTTCAGAAAGTATAAAGAAAGGAGAGGTGAATTTTGAAAATAATTTATAAATCGCTTTGCTTTGTTTTAGCTGCAATAATTATTTTATTTACAATTAGCGCTCTCGCCGGACTTACCGTAAAAGACGGCATTGTGTATAACAGAATATTTAAAGATGCGTATCGTACCGAAAAGGAGGACGACATCGGAACAAGCGCACAGATAGCATTTACTCCCAAGGAATCCGAGGGGGACGTGTCTGATGAGATTATGGACGAGATAGCAAGCGTAATAAAGAAGAGATTTCTTTATAATACGGCGCTTGAGGCTGATGTGTATGTTGACTATAAAAATGATACTGTAATAACGAGCTTTCCGTATCAGAAGGGAATAACCGAGGCTGATATCAGCGGACTTGTGGGTAATTTGTCTGACAGCGGAAGAGTTACGATATTCGAAGGAGTCGTTAAGGACGAGGACGGCGAGGTGGATACCGAAAAAGCACCGGAGAAGGTTTTGTTTACGAGCGAGGATATAGTCGGAGCGTATTACGGACAAGGTTCCGCAAGCGGTAAATTTACCGTTATTCTTTATTTTTACCCTGAAAAGATAGAGGAGCTCAAAACGGTAACTGCGGGACTTGCCGAGAAAAAAGAAGTAATGTCGCTGTGGTTTGACGGGAAATATATAACAACCCTTGAACTTAAAGAAGCTCTTGATCAGGGAGCAATAGTAATGAATGACCTGTTCACGTCAATAGTATCGGCGGCGGCATTTTCAAATCTTGTGAATGCGGGAGCGATGCCGGTGGATATAGAATCGGTTGACGGCGCACTTATAACTCCGGCGCATTACGGTGATGGAATATTAGACTGGGTACTGATAGGAGCTGCAGTTGCCGCGGTAATATTTACGGCGGCGATGGTAGTTAAGTTTAGGCTTTCGGGAGTTGCGGCTGCTGTCGGACTTATAGGATTTTTCGGCGGGATAACCGCATCGTTTACAGGATATTTTGCGGATTCTGCGATGGGTACGGCATCAATGGCGGGTATCGCAGGGGCAATAGCTGCGGGAATATTATTTATTGACTGCGCTTACGTTACCGCAAACTCGGTTAAAAATGAGCTTGGACACGGAAGAGAGATTGAAAGATCCGCAAAAGCAGCGCTGAAAAGCAGTTTCAAATCCGTTTTGGGAGTAAACATAGCGGCGGCGATAGCGGCGGTGCTTTTAATTGGACTTTGCGGTCCGTGGGACAATTTGTTTGCAAGAATTTTGGATCCCGTGCTGTCATGGATAAGCGCAAATACTGTAAGAGAGCTGTATGATTTCGGAAAGGTACTCTTTGTCGGAGTAATCTGCAATATGATAATGGGAGTAATAGTTCCGAGAATAATGATAAGATCCTTTATGCAGTATAGGGCGATGAGAAAGCCGAAATGCTACGGCGCAAAAGAGGAAAGGTAGGGGTGAGGGATATGAAGCTTTGCGGTAAAATGAAAAAAATATATCTTATAGCCTCTGCTGTACTTGCTCTGATTACTCTTGCGTCGGCGTTTATATTCGGATTTGCAGATGACAAAAAGTATGACGGCGGAAAAGAGATAGTGGTATCGGTGAACGGGTATACCGATACGGCAGAGGTTGAAAAAGCGGCAAAATCCGAGTTCGGACGCGGTTGCGTGGTAAGATTTTTGGAGGATCACAGCGGTGCTGAATACTACAAATATGCAGAAATATATGTAGGGGACCGTGAGCTCAGCGAAGAGTCTGCAAAAGCATTTGCCCAAAAGGCTGCTGAAAAAGCGGGCAAGGTGGAATTTGTAGCCGTGAGAGAGCTTACTGCTGCGGGTAACAGGAGTATATTTGTAAAAGCGGCAGTTGCAGCGGTTATAGCTATGGTTTTTGTGTGCGGATATGCTGCGGTGAGATTCAGAAAGATGAGTGCACTCAAGAGTGCTGCAGCGGTAGCAGTTGCTGCGCTGTTCGGAGTAGCGGCAGTGGTTCTTGCGGCTATTATCTTTGGATTTTCTGCGGGTGACAAATTCCTCGGAAGCATTGCGTTTGGAGGTGCTTTGGGGGTAATCGGGGCGGTAATGTTCTTGGAGGACGCGTATAATTTGAGCGTTAAAAACGGCGCAAGGGTTAATATTGCGGCG
>CAJGEB010000164.1 GCA_904502045.1 uncultured Oscillospiraceae bacterium | reverse complement strand
GACTCGTCCTTTAAATATTTGGCATTCCAGAGATTGCGTATTCCCTCTTTGGTAAATACGTGTCCGTGGCGTCCGTTTCGGCTCGGCATTACACAGTCAAACATATCCACTCCTCTGTGTACCGCTTCTATAAGATTTTGAGGAGTTCCCACTCCCATCAGATACCTCGGCTTATCTTCAGGCATATACGGCTCCACCGCTTCGATTATACGGTACATATCCTCCGCGCTCTCTCCCACGGCAAGTCCCCCTATTGCATATCCGTCAAGATCAAGTCTTGCTATCCGCTCCATATTTGCTATTCGCAAATCCTCATATATTCCGCCTTGGTTTATTCCAAACAACATCTGATTCTTATTTATTGTATCGTGTAAAGAATTAAGCCTTGACATCTCTTCGGCGCATCTCTTAAGCCATCTCTCAGTACGCGCTATTGATTTCTCTACATATTCCCTCGGCGAAGGGTTAGCTATGCACTCGTCAAACGCCATCGCTATCGTAGATGCAAGATTCGACTGTATCCGCATACTCTCTTCGGGTCCCATAAATATATGCTTACCGTCTATATGCGATTGAAAATACACTCCCTCTTCCTTTATCTTGCGCAGTCCCGAAAGAGAAAACACCTGAAAGCCTCCGCTGTCGGTCAGGATAGGTCCGTCCCAATTTATAAATTTATGAAGTCCGCCAAGCTCCTTCACAATTTCATCGCCCGGTCTTAAATGAAGGTGATATGTATTGCAAAGCTCTATCTGACAATCAAGTCCTCTCAGCTCAGGCGAGGATATTCCTCCCCTTATCGCTCCTGCTGTTGCTACGTTCATAAACGCCGGAGTCTGCACCGTTCCGTGCACGGTCTTTATCTCCCCTCTGCGCGCTTTGTTTTCCTTTTTGATTACTGTAAACATATTTTTCCCTTTTCCTTTATTTATAAAATCAGCATTGAATCGCCAAGACTGTAAAATCTGTACCTCTGTTCGACTGCTTCCCTATAACACTTCATCGTATTCTCATACCCCGCAAATGCACTTACAAGCATTATAAGAGTACTTTCCGGAAGATGAAAATTGGTTATCAGTCCGTCAATTACCTTAAATTTGTACCCCGGATATATGAATATATCGGTGCTTCCCTCGTCTGCACATATATCCCCGCACTTTTTGGCTACCGATTCTAATGTACGGCATGAGGTGGTTCCCACAGCTATCACCCGTCCACCCTCTGCTTTCGTTTTCTTTATCAGTTCAGCCGTTTCCTCGGAAATACTGTAGCTTTCCGTATGCATTTTATGGTCCTCTATCTCCTCCTCCTTTACGGGTCTGAAGGTCCCGAGTCCCACATGGAGAGTTACAAACGCCGTGTTTATTCCTTTAGCGTGAAGCTTTTCGATTATCTCGTCTGTAAAATGAAGTCCCGCCGTTGGCGCCGCTGCGGATCCCAGCTCCTTTGAATACACCGTTTGGTATCTTTCTCCGTCTTCAAGCTCCTCCGTTATGTAGTGCGGAAGCGGCAGCATTCCGACTCTGTCTAATACGTCAAAAAAATTCCCCTCATACTCAAACTTCATTATTCTGTTTCCGTCAGAAAGTACCTCTTTTATCTCGCCCAAAAGCTCCTCGCCGAATCTTACCCTCGCTCCGCTTCGCAGCTTTCTGCCCGGTTTTACGATGCACTCCCACTCATTCCTGCCCATTTGCTTGAGCAGCAGCGTTTCTACCTTGGCTCCCGCTCCGTCCCCTTCTTTTACACCGTAAAGTCTTGCGGGTAACACTCGGGAGTCGTTCATTATAAGCAGATCTCCCGCATTTAAAAAGTCCGGCAGATCGTAAAAATGCTTGTGCGCTATCTCTCCGCTCTCCCTCTTTACCGCCATCATCCTCGATGCGTCCCTGCGCTCAAGAGGCCGCTGCGCTATCAGTTCCTGCGGAAGCTCGTAATAAAAATCTCTCTTTTTCATATATTTCTCCGTTTTTTACTCCATATTTGTTTATTTTCCGATTGACACGCTTTGCTTTATATGATATTATTATCCCAAATAGTATATTTATTGGATAGAGGCGCGTCTTTAATCAGTAATCCGGCGTTTTCACCGCCTTAGTTTCGCCGTTTGAAAGGTAAAGTCGCCGAAGGAGTCGGTCTTGCGGTATCTCCGACTGCCTGGCTGCATCTCCTAATAGGTCTGCGGCTGTCATCATTGATATGATGTAGTGCTATCTTGCGCGTTATTTATTCGCGCTACTCTATTATATTGTAATGACTGCCGGTTTTCAACCGGTT
>CAJGEB010000163.1 GCA_904502045.1 uncultured Oscillospiraceae bacterium | reverse complement strand
GTAAGGGTTCGGAGCTATTACGGGTCCGTCATATATTTTATTTTCCCCGCTTTTCTCCGCCTCTTTCAGACGGCCTCCGCACACCTGACAAAACTCAGCATCTTTTGGATTTTTTGTGTTACACATCGGACATCTCGCCGCTTCGTCACCCAAAATCTCACTTTCGGTACTGCTCTTCTTCGCCGGTTTCCATACTCCCGACTCATGACCGGAATACGAGCACCTACCCTTTTCTGAAAAGCACGTCCTATGATGCGGCGCTCCGCACTCCGGACACACTACTATATCGTCCCCTGCCTTGAACTGCTCTTCACAGGCCGGACATTCAAATCCAGTATAATCAATCATTACAAAACATCCGCAGGTCTTATCCCTCCGGACTTCGCTCCTTCCGTATTTTTAGCTGTATTTTCCTTTTTCCCACTCTTATTAAGTATATATCACAAATTTATAAAATACAAGTTGTTAAACTGCAAATATTCTGATATAATTTTGTTAACAATATTATTTGAATCAGAGGTGCTGTGTATGCCGAAGCTCGATTTTCCCTCAATGATAGTTTTTGATTACGGACAAACCATTATAGACGAACGAAAATACGATGTAAAATGCGGTATCTCGGCGCTTATCTCCGCTGCATCGCAAAATCCCGATAACGTTTCCGCCGACGAGGTGTATTCCCTGTACCGCTCGGTAATTCGCGATATGGGCTTCTGCGGTGTTGACGGACTCCCTAAAACAGAGGTTCCTTGGCCCAGCGTTCAAAAATATATTTTCGACTACTTCCGCATTTCTTTTGATACCGACGACTTTGAACTCGAAAAATTATTCCTCGAAAATACCCTCGACTGCATCGCCGCTCCGCAGATAGACGACCTGCTCGATTTCCTCAACTCCAAATGTATCCGAACCTGTGTTGCAAGTAATCTTTCCTACTCAAGAAGATGGCTCGAATATATTATAGGTAAATTAATTCCCGACAATAATTTTGAATTTATCCTTGCAAGCTCCGACTACATATTCCGCAAACCTCATCCCCGTTTTTTCGATATCCTCGCAAAACGCTCCCGATTGGAGCCCGATGAAATTTGGTTTTGCGGCGATAGTGCCGTTTGCGATATCGATGGTGCTGCTGCCGCCGGAATGTACCCCTTTTGGTACAAGGAGACCGCCGAAAACAGTCCCCTTTCAAAAGGAAAAACGGCTGTTCCCCGCTATGATTATACTCCCCTTTCCTCTTGGGCGGAATTTAAAAATATCATCGAACGAGTCGAATTTTTATCCCTTAACCACATGCTTTGATTGGAAAAATCTCTATTGACAATTTATTTTATTTGCGGATAATTATTAGTGTAAACCATTGTTTAAAATTTATATAAAGAGAGGGTATTAATTATGAGTAATTTAAAAGGTTCCAAAACCGAAGCTAATCTTATGGCTGCTTTTGCAGGAGAGTCACAGGCTCACAACAAATATTCCTATTACGCATCTAAAGCCAAAAAAGACGGCTACGTTCAGATTGCCGCTATCTTTGAGGAAACTGCTAAAAACGAGAAAGAGCATGCGAAAATCTGGTTCAAGCTCCTTCACGACGGTATGCCCGCTACTACCGAAAATCTCTTAGACGCCGCTAAGGGCGAAAACTACGAGTGGACCGAGATGTACTCCTCCTTCGCCGAGACCGCTCGCGAGGAAGGCTTCACCAGAATTGCTTACCTTTTTGATGCCGTTGCTAAGATCGAGAAAGAGCACGAAGAGCGTTACCGCAAGCTCCTCGCCAACATCGAGGGGGATCTCGTTTTCTCAAGAGACGGAGATGTTATTTGGCAGTGCTCCAACTGCGGTCATATTATGGTGGGCAAAAAGGCTCCCGAGATATGTCCCGTTTGCGATCATCCTCAAGCCTATTTCCAGATTAAACCCGAAAACTATTAATCTTCTTTTTATAATCAAAAAGGAGTGCTGCTATTTTCAGTCAGCACTCCTTTTAATTTAACTGTGACAATATAAAAAGGACACCGTCGGTGTCCTTTTGTTTTAATTGTACTGTGTTATCTCTACCCGCTCAACTACGATATCCTCAATCGGTTTACCGTTATGTGTTTGTGCTGCCGATATCCTCTCAACTACGTCCATTCCGCTTATAACACATCCAAATACGGTATATTCAAAATCATAATGCGGTAATCCTCCAATTTGAGAGTACTTATCAATCACGCTCTGTGAGTAGCCCTGCTCCTTTAATGCTTCCAATGTATTTTCACCCACCGACTCGTT
>CAJGEB010000162.1 GCA_904502045.1 uncultured Oscillospiraceae bacterium | reverse complement strand
TGAAGGGAATGGGTATCGTGCTTGAAGATACTCCCCAAGGCGTAAAAATAGTCAGAATATAAAAAATGAGCTCCCTTCCTACTGTCGAGGGGAGCTTTTATTTTCAAAAGTAAAACGCCTCTTCCGAATATTCGAAAGAGGCGTCGGTTTAAGATTCTTATTCAGCAGCGCTGTCGCAATCGCAATCACAGTCGCAGTCGCACTCATCGTCGCAGCAGCAATCACAATCGTCATCGCAGCAGCAATCGTCGAGGCAATCGCAATCGTAATCGTCGAACTCCTCACAGCATACGCACTTGCGGTGCTTCATGTAAGCGCAAAGAGCGATAGCAGCACCTGCAACGGCAACTACCAAAGCGATCAAAGCGATAAAAGTATTCTTTTTCATAACAAAAACCTCCTTGTTGCGATAAGGAATTATATCCTATCTAATTAAAAACAAAATTCTTTTATAATATTATAATACATTTTTTTCAAAATAACAATAGTAAATTTATTTTTTTTGAATTTTACTTTTACAAAGGAGTAAAAAGGAGCGGATATCTTTCCGAATTAATAGAAATATGCGTCGTAAGACGGCGAGAATTGTAAAATTTTTCATTGAAATCGGAATTATTTTGCGTTATAATGAAATTTATTATTAAAAGGTATCGGTAGAGAGTAAAAAAATAAAATTGGAGGAAACAGTATGCAGAGTAATGTACGTCCCGAGAGCATGCAGAGAATAACGACTCCTGAGCTTGCCGCAGCATTTATCGACGAGCAGGTAAAAGAGATTCGTGAGCAGGTTGGAGATAAGAAGGCGCTTTTGGCGCTGTCAGGCGGAGTGGATTCGTCGGTAGTAGCAGCGCTGATGATTAAAGCTATCGGAAAGCAGCTTGTCTGTGTTCACGTAAATCACGGACTGATGCGTAAGGGTGAGAGCGAGCAGGTAATAGAGATATTCGGCAAGGAGCTTGATGCCAATCTTGTGTATGTGGACGCTTCCGACCGTTTCCTCGATCTGCTTAAAGATGTAAGCGATCCTGAAAAGAAGAGAAAGATAATCGGCGGAGAGTTTATTAAAGTATTTGATGAAGAAGCGTCGAAGCTTGAGGGAATCTCCTTCTTGGCGCAGGGAACGATTTACCCCGATATAATTGAAAGCCACGGAGTAAAAGCGCACCACAACGTAGGCGGACTGCCTGAGGATATGCAGTTTGAGCTTGTTGAACCGGTAAAGCTTTTGTATAAGGATGAGGTAAGAGTAGTGGGCGAGGCACTTGGACTCCCGCACGCTATGGTATACCGTCAGCCGTTCCCGGGTCCCGGACTCGGAGTGCGCTGCCTCGGAGCTATCACCCGTGACAGACTTGAGGCGCTGCGTGAGGCAGATGCGATACTCAGAGAAGAGTTTGATAACAGCGGACTTGCAGAAAAGGTATGGCAGTACTTTATAGCGGTTCCCGACTTCAAGAGCGTTGGAGTTAAGGACGGTAAGCGCTATGAGGGATGGCCTGCAATTATCCGTGCGGTGAATACTACCGATGCGATGACAGCTACCATTGAAGAGATACCCTACGAGCTGCTGCACCTTATTACCGACCGAATTACCCACGAGGTAGACGGTATCAACCGCGTTCTTCTCGACCTCACTCCCAAGCCTATCGGCACAATCGAGTGGGAATAATCCTACTGTTAAAACACACTCCGCAATAGTGTGTCCGGGACAAAATAATGCGAATAACAAAACCCCCTTGTCAAAACTAAACTTGACAAGGGGGTTCGTTTCGGAACAGTTGATGCTTACAACATCATAAGAGAGTGGACAAAGGGCAAGGAATCCGAGTTTCTGTCTATTCTTACCGTAACCGTTTCGACGTCTTTCTTCGGAGTAAAGGTTCTTGATATTTCAAGTATGCCGTCACCGGTGACACTGTGACGGGTCATATCGCCGTCGATAGTAATATCTATGCTAAAGGTGTCGGAATCTCCCTTACCGCGTATAACGACGGTGTTTTCCTCATTGGGCTTAACTTTCATGTCGTAGGAGAACCAGCCGTGCGCCTTGAGCACCGACCAGTAGTTACCTCTCTCGGAGCCTGCCGTACGGCAGTTGCCTTCATCCAGAGTAAGTGCGCTGGAGAAGCAGGGTTCGCTCTTCAGGTTGTGTCCCTCGTTAAAGCCGCCAGCTACGACGAAGTCCACGGGAGTTGACTTTGCCAGCAGACGTCTTGTTTGGACTTCAAACTCTACTGCTTGACCGAGCATGCTCTTAAGATGGTACACCTGGCTGGTACGCTTAGAGTAGTCTACGCTGAT
>CAJGEB010000161.1 GCA_904502045.1 uncultured Oscillospiraceae bacterium | reverse complement strand
TTCAAAAAGGGAGTCTTTCGACTCCCCCAAAAGTTTATTATTCCTCTTCTTCCTCCGGCTCGTTGCCCCAGTTGTGCCATACGTTCTGTACGTCATCGTTATCCTCAAGCATCTCAAGCAATCTCTGCATCTTTACACACAGATCAGCATCCTCTATCATTGCTTCGGTATTCGGAATATATGCCGGTTCCGCCGAAATTATCTTGTAACCCTTACCGACAAGTCCTTCCTTTACTATGCGCACGTCGTTTGCTGCACAGTATATCTCTATTACCTCGTCATCTACACGGTAATCCTCTGCTCCGCTGTCAAAGCAGTCCTCCATTACCTTTTCTTCATCCGCTCCGTTATTTTCAGCCACGATTACTCCCTTTTTCTCAAACATAAAGGATACACAGCCGTTTTGTCCCAAATTTCCGCCGAATTTATCAAAATAATGTCTGAGGTCTCCTGCTGTACGGTTTCTATTATCTGTCAAGGCTTCAACTATTACAGCTACTCCGCTCGGTCCGTAGCCTTCATACATTATCTCTTCGTAGTTGTTCTTGTCGCCGTCGCCCGCAGCCTTCTTTATTATTCTGTCAATATTCTCGTTAGGCACGTTGTTATCCTTCGCTTTGGATATCGCATCCGCCAGCTTACTGTTACCCGCAGGATCGGGTCCGCCCTCTTTTACCGCTACCGCGATCTCTCTTCCTATCTTCGTAAATATCTTAGCTTTCTGACCGTCGGTCTTTTCTTTCTTCTTCTTTATATTGTTCCACTTGGAGTGTCCGGACATTTATGCTCCGTCCTTTCAATTTTCATTATCTTTGTTATTATAATACACTTTTTCCTATTTTACAAGTACCTTTTCCTCCTTTTTTATCTTAAATCTCACTTGCACAGACGGCATATTTATAGTAAAATCATAATGATTAATTGTAAAAGGAAGGCTTTCCTCCCGAAAGCTACGGTAATAACTATGATCAACAAAAACGATATCTTACAGCTTTCTATTATAGATGTTTCTTCAGACGGTCTCGGAATAGGTAAATTCGACGGGTACGTACTCTTCGTTCCCTCCGCTTTTGTCGGAGATATACTCGAAGTCAAGGTTGTGAAAACTCTTAAAAATTACGGCTTTGCGATTATTACCGACATCCTCACTCCCTCCCCTGACAGAATCCCTTCCGACTGCTCTGTTTTCGGTAAGTGCGGCGGCTGCTCTTTCAGACATATTTCCTATTCCGCAGAATGTTCAATGAAAGAAAAATGGGTAAGAGATGCTATGGAACGCCTCGGCGGTATCACTACCCCCGTTTCTCCGATACTCCCCTCGCCGACGGTTGACCACTACCGAAATAAAGCTCAATTTCCCGCCGCTTTAGCTCAGGACGGAAGTATCAATTTCGGTTTTTACTCCAAACGCTCCCACCGTCTTATCAATTCTAAGGAGCACTGCTTACTGCATCCGACTGTATTTTCCGACATCGTTTCCGCCGTTGAGGACTACTGCAAGGCTTCCGGTATAACCGTCTACGATGAAGCTCGGCATTCGGGCCTCCTGCGCCATCTTTTCATTCGTTACGGCGAAGCTACCGGCGAGATTATGGTATGTCTTGTTATAAACGGAAAGGATATTCCCCGGGAAAAGTTGCTTGTTTCTCGCCTTACCTCTGCTGTTCCAAATATCAAAAGCATTGTACTTAACATTAACACCAAAAAAACCAACGAGATACTCGGTCCTAAATGCAAGGTTCTGTGGGGATCCCCCTATATCTCCGATATTTTATGCGGTAACCGACTCAATATCTCTCCTCTTTCATTTTATCAGGTGAACCGCTCCTGCACCGAGCTCCTTTACAATACCGCTTTCGACATCGCCGGACTCTCTGAAAAAGATGTACTCCTCGATCTGTACTGCGGTATCGGCTCCATCGGGCTTTCCGCTGCCAATCGAGTAAAGTCGGTCATCGGTGTCGAGATAGTCCCCGATGCCATCGAGGACGCCAAGCTCAACGCTGCTCAAAACAACATCTCCAACGCGCGCTTTATCTGCGCAGATGCAAAAGTAGCCGCAGCTTCCCTTTTAAACGAGGGACTTTCCCCCGATATCATCGTTATTGATCCCCCGCGAAAAGGCTGCGATGAACAGGTACTCAATTCGATATCTTCAATGGCTCCCGACCGCATCCTGATGATCTCCTGTAACCCATCGACCGCTGCCCGTGACGCTAAAGCACTTTCCGCTCTCGGCTACTGTGTTACTAAAATCCAACCCGTTGATATGTTCCCAAGGACGACACACGTGGAGTGCGTTGTGCAACTATGTCGGGAGGT
>CAJGEB010000160.1 GCA_904502045.1 uncultured Oscillospiraceae bacterium | reverse complement strand
ATTCCTCTTGTTGCGGTTATTTTCGGGTCCTTCTGTCTAAGCGACCCCGCCGCCGCATTCCGAGGATTTTTAAATATCTTCTCCCCGTTTTGCTCCTGGCGCTCTATTACCCTCTCAAACGCCTCTCTCGGCATATACGCTTCTCCGCGCACCTCAAGATACGGTACCTTTTTCTTCAGCCGCAAAGGTATACTTTTTACCGTGCGGAGATTTTCTGTTATATCCTCTCCCGTAAATCCATCTCCGCGCGTGGATCCTCTGAAAAATTCTCCTTCTCTATACTCAAGCGACACCGAAAGTCCGTCTATTTTCGGCTCCACAACATATTCCGCCGCCTCAGACTTCTCCTTCACCCGCCTATCAAACGCATCTATTTCACTTAAATCAAACACGTCCTGCAAACTACCCATCTGCACCGTATGCTCCACCGGCGCAAAGCTGTTTTCCGCAATACCCCCCACCCGCACAGTAGGTGAGTTCGGACTCTTAATTTCAGGGTACTCCTCCTCTATCCTCTTGAGCTCCTGCATCTTCATATCGTATTCGTAATCGTCCACTTCCGGAGCATCCATCACGTAATACATATAATTGTATCTCTCAAGCTCTTCTCTTAACTGCTCTGCTCGCTTACGAACGGTATTCAGATTCTGTGCTTCCATTTTTCTCATTCCTTTTCTATTATTTCAACGCTCCTATATATGCATCGGGAATCCTTCCCGCAAGCACAGTCTGAGCAAGTATGCTCTCCGTGCCTACCTCTCTTTTTTCGCTCTTCCCCGATATTACAAGCATTATATCCGCTTTTATTACAAGTTTTATCGTGTATTTTACCTGATTTATTCCCGCTTCTTCAAAGGTGTCCTCTATCTGAGCTTCTATTTTCCCCGCAGGTCTTACCGAAAACTCAACCTCTGCTCCGCTTCCCGAAAACAGCTTCATTCCAAACACCGCGCCTTGAGGTACCCGAACTCTTTCACTTTCCATATTACTCAGCTCTGTGCTGAGCGAATTTATTATCTCTGCATTTATCTCACTGAGCTTCGCCGCATCCGCAGATATATCAAGTATGTTCCCGTCTTCGTCGCGGTTTATTTTAAGGAGTCCCTCTTCACCGTATGCATTATCAATAGCCGACTTAACCTTTTCGCCTACCGTCTGCGTTATTTTATTCGATACCTGATAAACCGCAAGCTCCGCTACCGTTTGGGAAAGCGCTCTCCTCGCATACAAAAGTACCGCTCCGACAAGTATCGCTGCTACCGTAATCCCCACAACTACGGCTCGCTTTATCCTTCCGAATCTTGTTTTTCCTCTGCAATATCTGGAAAAACTCCTGCTTTGCATACCGCTCCCGCCTTACTTTCGTTTATAAGGCATTATATTCATTCCCCGATTTTCTCGTTAATATTTTTATTATACAATATTTCTTTCTTTTTCTCAAGTCGTTTCTCCGATTATTGACTTATAACGCAAAATATTATACTATTATTTCGGTGATAAAATATGGGTAACAATGATAAAAAGCTGCTTGCCGAAAAAATTATAAATATACTCGCTGAAATCTACCCCGATTCCCTTTGCTCTCTTGAATACTCCCAGCCTCACGAGCTTATGATAGCTGCGCGTCTTTCCGCTCAGTGTACCGATGCGCGCGTTAATACCGTGACTCCCGCGCTCTTTAATAGGTACCGCTCTATTTCTGATTTTGCCGCTGCGGATCCTGTTGACATCGAAAAAATCATCTATTCCTGCGGTTTTTACCATTCCAAAGCCTCAGATATCGTCGGTATGTGCAAGGCTCTGCTTGAGCGTTTCGGCGGAATTATTCCCGATGAGATGGATGAGCTCCTCTCTCTTCCCGGCATCGGCAGAAAAACCGCCAATCTCATCTTAGGCGATATTCACCGCAAACCTGCCATAGTTTGTGATACCCACTGCATTCGAATTACTAACCGCCTTTCTCTTTCAAATTCCAAGGACCCTCTCAAATGCGAGCTGCAACTCCGCGAGATACTCCCGCCCGAACATTCCAACGATTTCTGCCACCGTCTTGTCCTCTTCGGCCGCGATACCTGCCGTGCTCAGCGCCCTAATTGCGCAGAGTGTCCTCTTGCCGAATTTTGTCCTTCAAAATCCACCCCTTAATTTTATTTTTGCATTGATTTTTCTTTCGTTTAATGGTACAATATTCATCGTTAGTTTCGTGCGCCTGTAGCTCAGTGGATAGAGCATCGGCCTCCGGAGCCGAGTGCGCTGGTTCGATTCCAGTCAGGTGCGCCATGTAAAAAACCTCTTTTGTCTACCTGACAAAAGAGGTTTTTTACAATGATATCCGTTCCTT
>CAJGEB010000159.1 GCA_904502045.1 uncultured Oscillospiraceae bacterium | reverse complement strand
TGTTCTTGATAAAGTATTTTCCGAACGCGAGGAAGTAGGTGCTGTCTGCGGCGAGTGCGCATTTATCACTCCCGCAATATCCTACTCCGAGCTCGCTGCTAAAACCGCGCAGCTCTCTGATTTGGGTATCTCTGTCGACGCCGCAATCAGAGTGCTCGATATATAATAAATGCATTTGCAGGGACTTGATTTTTATATCAAGTCCCTTTTTTGTACATCAAAGCACCGTCTTAGTTTTTGGATTTCGGCTTTCCTATCATTGCAACGATAAATCCGAAGAACATCGCCGCGGTAATTCCTGCGGCGGCAGCGGTAAACCCGCCTGTCAGGACTCCCAAAAGTCCCTTCTCATCCACCGCTTCTCTTACTCCTTGCGCGAGAAGATGTCCGAATCCGCTGAGTGGCACGCTTGCGCCACCGCCCGCAAACTCCACAAGCGGCCCATACAGTCCAAGCGCGGAAAGAATTACTCCCGCAGTCACGTATCCCACAAGTATTCTCGCGGGAGTAAGCTGCGTTTTGTCTATCAGTATCTGTCCGATTACACAGATTAGTCCGCCTACGATAAAGGCTCTCAGATATTCCATTTTTAACTTCCTTTCACAGCGTTTTTATTGTTTGAGAGGTACACAAGATGTGCTATCGCCGGAATAGACTCCCCCTGCTGCTGCGAGGTCGGACTCATCAGCGCTCCCGTCGCAACAAAAAGTACCTCTCGAAGCTCCCCGCTCTTTATCCTGTTCATAATATACGAGCATAGTGTTATTGCCGAGCATCCGCAGCCCGAACCGCCGCTCTCCACCTTTTGCTCGGTTCTGTCGTAAACTAAAAGTCCGCAGTCGGTGTAGTTTTTCCCGAGAGTGATTCCATCGCGCTGCATCAGCTCTCGCAAAAGGTCGCGCCCGATTATTCCAAGGTCGCCGGTAACTATCAGGTCGTAGTCATCTGGTGTAGTTTCCGTGTCGGAGAAAAAGTCCTCAAGCGTTTTCGCCGCTGCAGGAGCCATCGCCGCTCCCATATTGTTTATATCGGTGATTCCCATATCGGTTATCTTCCCGAAATGCACCGCTTTTATATACGGAGCTTCATCACTCGGAGCTACCACCGCGGCTCCCGAACCTGTTACTGTCCACTGGCTTGTCGGAGTACGCACTCCGCCGTACTCAAGCGGAAAACGGAACTGACGCTCCGCCGAGCAAAAATGCGATGAGGTTACCGCAGCCGCCTTGCCCGCCATACCCGTATCCACAAAAAGCGCCGCCATTCCAAGACTCTGCGCCATCGTGGAGCAAGCTCCGTAAAGTCCCAAAAAAGAGGTTCCCATATCACGAAGTCCGTAGGTGGTAGCTATGCACTGATTGAGCAGGTCACCCGCAAAGATGTAGTCCAGCTCCGACACGGCGATATTTGCCTTAGCTATCGCTTTACTTACCGCGTCCTTCTGCATACGGCTCTCCGCCTTTTCCCAGGTTTTTTCGCCGAAATAGGAGTCCTCGCATACTACGTCAAGCTCCCTTCCCAACGGTCCTTCCCCTTCCTTCTTCGACGCTACCGCCGCATACCCCGCTACCGACGGAAAGGTATCGGTAATCAGTGTGTTTGTTCCCATTCTTTTTGCCATATTTTCGCCCTCATTAATTTTTTTCGCAATTAGTATCCTCTTATTTTTTGCAAATATGCAGTACCGCTCGGTATTTTTTGCACCTATTAGTTGTAATTGCTGTTTTTCTAAGTATAATGATTGTTGAGGTGTAAAATAATATGAAAAAATTTGTCGCACTTTTTTGCTGTGCTTTAATTATTTTTTCCGCGGCAGGCTGCAGCGATGCTCCGCAGCAAAGCTCCTCTTCGGAAAATTCAGAATTTCCGCTATCTTCCGAAGCAGACGGTTCCTCACAAGAGGACCCCTCTTCCCAAAGCTCAGTTCCGGAGCAGCAGATGCAGCGCTTCACCTACTCCCCCTACATCCTGAGCGACGCGTGTAAAGAGGCACTCGGCGAGGACTTTTCACTCTATTGCAAATTAGTTGACGCTTATATCTCCCACGCCGATTCCGTTTCGGGTTTTGAAAATGAAGAGCAACTTTTTAAGCTGTGGAGCATCTTCCTCAGAGAGTTTTACCCCTCACAAAAGATAGCCGCAACTTACCTCACACACGACGAGCCCTATTCCTTTTCTGACGGTACCGCCGTATTGCACTACCAAGCAAGTAAAGAGGAGTGCGACCGCTTACTCGCTGAATATGAGGATAAGATAAACGGAATCCTCGCACAGATAGACCAACACGACAGCGAGATCGAGATAATTCAAAAAATGTACCGCTACGTCAGCGATAACGTCACCTACAGCTTTGGTATGGATTCTATGTATGACGTC
>CAJGEB010000158.1 GCA_904502045.1 uncultured Oscillospiraceae bacterium | reverse complement strand
GGGAACAGAAGTAAGACTGCCGTCTTCGTGCAAGAAAAAAGTGTATTCTTTTTCATTTACGGTGATAGTGAAATGGTTAGAGGGATAAACAAAAAGTTCGTGCATTTGGGTTACCGGAAAGTCGGAAACATATTCATAGTGTGCAAAAACAGAGGTATCGTCTTTCTCGGTGATTACTGGTTTATTTTTCGAATCCGCTTGAAAATCTTCATACAAGAATTCATATTTTTGCACGTCGGAGTAGTTAGTTGCGCCGCAATCGTAAAGCAACTGACCTTCCTTAAAAGGTTCGGTTTTATTACAAGAGCATAGTGTTAAGCCGATTATTAAAAACAACAGAAAAACGGATATCTTTTTCATAATAGCACCTCACTTTATTTTATTATACCACAATACCGTTTTGATGTAAATATTTTTGCGAATTATCGTATCATATTATTGAGGGTAAGAGTAGGGCGTCTGCGTACACGGATATATTTTGAGGGAAAAAGTAAAAGCGGCTTGAAATTGCTTTAAAAAGTGATATAATATGTGGAAGTTGATAATTCGAGGTAAGAATTTGATTTTTATGAAAGAAGGCGGCAGAATATTATGTCGGTAACAGCAACTATCCTTATCAGTCTTTCGGTGACGTTAATTTCAGGACTTTTACTTTCGCGGCTTGCGAAGCTTGTGAATCTTCCTGCGGTAACGGCGTATCTGGTGGCGGGAGTAATAATTGGTCCGTTTGTGCTCGGCTCGTTTGGAGTTCCGGGACTCGGTCTTTCTCATGAGCTTGTGGGGAAATTCGGTATAATTGCGGACGTAGCACTCGGATTTATAGCATTTTCGATGGGTAATGAGTTTCGGATTGCCCAGCTCAAGAAGATAGGAAAGCAGGCGACAGTAATAGGAATTATGCAGGCGCTGATTACTACGGTAGTGGTAGATGCGGCGCTGATAGGACTGCATTTTATTATTCCGGATAAGCTGCCGTTGTCTGCGGCTATTGTTTTGGGAGCGGTGGCAACGGCTACTGCCCCTGCGGCAACGCTTATGGTAGTACGTCAGTATAAAGCAAAGGGACCGCTTACAGATATGCTGTTACCGGTAGTTGCGCTTGACGATGCGGTGGGACTTATGGTGTTTGCGGTATCTTTTGGTATTGCAAAATCAATGAGTCTTGCATCGGTCAACGTGATGTCGATAATATTGGAGCCGCTTTTAGAGGTAATTTTATCGCTCGGACTCGGATTTATAATGGGTCTTTTGTTCACTCTTTGCGAGAGATTTTTTCATTCGCGCTCAAAGCGTATGGCGGTGTCGGTGACGTTCGTAATGCTGACGGTGGGAATTTCCTGCTGCAAGTTTGAGGTAGGCGGGATACATATTGCATTTTCCTCATTACTTGCATGTATGATGCTGGGAACGGTATTTTGCAATATTTGCGATTTTTCCGAGGAGCTTATGGACAGAGCGGACCGTTGGACGGCTCCGATACTGATACTGTTTTTCGTTATAAGCGGTGCGGAGCTTGAGCTTTCGGTGTTTGCGGACGTTGCGGTAGTAATAGTCGGAGTAGTTTATATTATTGCGAGGTCTGCAGGAAAGATTGCGGGTGCGGGAATCAGCTCAAGAGCTGTGAAGTGTGATAAAAATATAGTTAAATATCTGGGTATCACCTTGTTACCTCAGGCGGGAGTTGCGCTCGGAATGGCAATAAAGGCGGCGGAGCTTGGTCCTGAGGGAGTGTGCGTGCGGAATATTACGCTGTTTGCGGTGCTGATTTATGAGATAGTAGGACCTTTCCTCACCAAAGTCGCGCTGACTAAGGCGGGAGATATAAAAGAAGAGGGAAGAGTGAGTGCGCGTGACGAAGCAAAGCGTACTATGGAGGCAAATGCGCGGTAAGATATTGGCAAGGGAGTACCGAATGGTATAATAAAAAGGCATTTTACGATAGACGGGTGATTTTATGATAAAGAAAATTTTGGCGGTAGTGCTCGCATTGATGTGCGTTGCGGGAGCTTTTGCAGGTTGCGGAGATATGTCCTCCTCAGGTAGCAGTGCGCTTGGGGGTTCGGAGCACTCCTCTGCGGACGGGGGCTCCGAGTCGTCTGAAGAGGAGTCATTACAGCCTGAGGTAATTCTGACGATATACGCATACGAAGCTGACGGCGAAGGCTTTTGGAGCGCCGCTGCGGATAAGTTTGAAGAGTTAAACGGCGGAGTTGAGGTGCAGCTCAAGAGCGGAAGCGACATAGCAAGTGTACTGCGCGAGGATATTTTGTCGGGGAAATCTCCTGATCTTGTATATCTTCCGTCCTACGAGGGCTCGGGAGTAACCGAGGCGCTGATAAACGACAAGGCGCTGGCGGACATTTCCGATGTTATGGCGG
>CAJGEB010000157.1 GCA_904502045.1 uncultured Oscillospiraceae bacterium | reverse complement strand
TCAAGCGGGTCAAAGTCGGGAGCCACTCCCTGAGTACCGCTTGCCACCGCAGACCACGGGAAAAGCTCGGAGCTGTAAAGTGCATCGGAAAAGGGCCGCACCTGAACTATAACGGTGTTGCAGCCAAGAGAGATGCAGTTATCAAAAGCATCGGCAATATTTTGGGAAAACTCCTCTTTGGATTTACCTGTCAAAAGCGAGTAAAAATCGAGGTAAGAAAACCACATAGCGCTGACGGATTCGGCGTCGTTTGTATCATCGGGGGGAGTTAGAGATTCCGAATTTTCAGATTCCGCAGAGGTGTGGGATTCTTCAGAGCTTTCAGGTTCCGAAGAAGATGAATAGTCCGACTTTTCAGAGGGAGCGGAGCTTTCACCGAAATTATCGCATCCGAATATAAATATAAGAGAAATAGCAAGGACTGACAACAAAAATCGCTTCATATAAAGACTCCTTATCAAAAATGAAAACGCCGCGAAAAACAGGCGGCGAATTATATCAAAGGAATGTGATATAGCTACGCCTCACAGGTGTCGCGGAACCGTTCTATTGCAAAAACAAAGGCGGAACCGGGATGGTTTATATAGCGGTAGTATATTACGTTAAAAATATATTTGTCGAGAGATGAAAGAAAGTCAAAAAGCATTTCGCCTTCGAGGCGTCCTTCTTCGTGACCGGGGTAGACGGCAACGGTAAGAACTGCGCCTACCTTCAGCATATCGAGAGCAGCGGTTACGGCTTTAAAGGTGGACTCCCGCAGAGTCGTTACCTTTTTGTCGCTTTTAGGCAGATAGCCCAAATTAAACATACCGCCGTCGATTCGTCCGATGTCGTAATTTTTCACGTTGGCGTGACTGTCGAGGATAAGGGTTGCATTTGATACTCCGTTTTGAGAAAGCAGCTGCTCGGTAGCAGTTAACGCAGCGGGCTGTATATCAAAGGAAAACACTCTGCCTTCGGGAGCGAGTCTGCAAAGGAAAAGGGTATCATTACCGCCGCCCATTGTAAAATCGACATATACTCCGTCGGACTTTGCGCACTCGGAAATAATGCGGTGGGTAAATTCGGTTATGCGTTCCATAGTTGATTACTCCAAAGGTAAAATTTTATCATACACCGCGCAATAGGAAGGGGAAACTATCTTATCCTTGTGATAGCAGCCGAAGAACCATTTTTTGAAGGTACAGGTCTTGGAGATGGTATCAAAAAGCGCGTGAAGATGGTTTGAGTTGGAACTCGAAACGAAGCAGCTGCGTATATTAAAATTACAGTCGTGTGTAACTATGTAGTCGACGCAGTTGGAGTGAGCTTTCAAATTAGTAGCTGCCCGTTTCATATCGTCGTAAGAGGGAAGATGCTTTAAGCTTTTACCGTCGGGGAGAAGATTTATGTCGAGGGATTCATCATCACCGCCGCCGAAGGCAAATACTGTTTTACCGTCGATATCAAAGACATGTCCTCTTTCGAGATAGTAAAGCCGGCCGGAAATTGACCTTGCCTTACCGCCGCAAAAATCAACGAGAGGATAACTTTCGATGAGGGCGTAGTTATCGTGAGCACCCTCTATAAAAAGAGTAGTAAACTTTTTCTTGCCTATTTTACGGAGAAAGGATTTTTCCTCGCGGTTACCGTTCCAGATGAAGCCGAAATCTCCGCAGACAATGAGGTAGTCATTTTTACGCAGCTTTCTTATTTCGGATGAGGAAAACTTTTTAAGTTCTCCGTGGACATCTCCCGTTACGTATATCATAAAGTACTCCTTAGCTGTTGAATTTCAGGATAGCGTTTTTGGAATTATCTTGTCCTAAAATGAAACACTATACCTTTTATTATTATAAATAAAAGGTACGGAAAAGTCAATTGAGAGAGCGGAGTGCTTTTGTAAACATTTATTTAAAGAAAAGGGAGAAGAGGGATACGGCGACGGCACCGGGGAGTCCGAGAAAGGAGCATACCGTAATATTGAAAAAGGAATATGGCACAAAGAGGCCGGTAAAGGCTGAAAGTGAGTTTATAATAGCGAGAGCGAGCAGTCCGGGAGTCGACATAAAAAGCAAAGAGATAATTTTAAGCTTACCCCGCAGACAAAAAAATACAACAAACAGTATTGCGGCGGTCAGTACGATAAAAATAATAGGCACAGAGCTTATTCCTTTCCGGTTATATTGAAGGCGTCGCAGGAGATATTATTTTCGGCGGCGAGGCGGATGAGGTATTCAATGCGGAGCAGCAGAGCTTTTTGCTCGTATATGCAGGATTCTATGAGCTTTTCATCCACTACTGAATTAAAAGCATCCTCGACAACACGCAAACGCTCAATGGTACGGTCGAGCTCGTTTCTTATATATTGGGCGTTGTTAGGGTCAAGAGCGATTTCCTTTTCT
>CAJGEB010000156.1 GCA_904502045.1 uncultured Oscillospiraceae bacterium | reverse complement strand
TTCCAAAGCGTAGTCGGTATCGAAGCCAGAGAGCAGTTTATTGATATGACGGGACATCTCCCCAACGCTATCGTAGCCTGCGTCGGCGGCGGCTCCAACGCTGCAGGACTCTTTGCGGGATTCCTCAACGACCCCGTTGACATTTACGGCATCGAGCCGCTCGGAAGAGGTCCCAAACTTGGGGACCACGCCGCAAGTCTTAAATACGGTACCGAAGGAATAATGCACGGCTTTAACAGTATTATGCTCAAGGACGAAAACGGAGAGCCCGCTCCCGTCTACTCGGTCGCAAGCGGTCTTGACTACCCCTCATCCGGTCCCGAACACGCCTTCCTGCAGGAGCTCGGAAGAGTAAAATATGACGTTATCGACGATGAGGAAACCATCGACGCTTTCTATAAGCTCTCTCGTCTTGAGGGAATTATTCCCGCAATTGAAAGCTCCCACGCAGTAGCTTTTGGTATGAAACTCGCCAAAACAATGGAGCACGGCTCGGTACTCATCAACCTCTCCGGCAGAGGCGATAAGGATATGGATTATATTATCGAAAAATACGGTATAAGATAATCGGGGAACCGTGTACCCCTGCAAAAGCTTAAAATAAGATAACTTAAAAACGCTGTTGAATTTAAATCAATAGCGTTTTTTCTTGTTTTATCAGCTCATCCGTAAGGCATCTGTCACTTTCCTCATATATTTGTCCCGATTTGTATATTATTTATCGGGGGGGATTTTTTTGAACGAATTTATTCAAAACCTTTGCAACCGAGTAAACTCTTTTCTCTGGGGACCCGTAATGCTTACGGTATTTCTCGGCTGCGGTGCGTATTTCACCTTTAAAACGTCCTTTCTGCAAATCAGAAAATTCCCGTTTGCAGTAAAGCTTTTGTCAAGAGAGCTTCGCTCCGAGTCGCCAAACGGAAGTATTTCTCCCTTCAAAGCGTTTGCTACCGCTCTTGCAGGAACCATGGGAGTCGGTAACATAATCGGTGTTGCAACTGCCATCTCAATCGGCGGAGCAGGCTCTGTTTTTTGGATGCTTGTATCTGCATTTTTCGGTATGATGACTAAATATGCAGAAGCCGTACTTGCAGTAAAATATCGGCAAAAATCAAAAGGACTGAATTCAGGCGGAGCTATGTACTATATCGAACACGGAATCGGTTCCCGTTTTTTAGCGCTGCTCTTTTCAAGCTTTTGCCTTTTAGCCTGCTTCGGTGTCGGAAATACCGCACAGTCAAATTCCGCAGCGGCAGTACTCAATGAAGCTTTCGGAATCCCGAAATACATCTCAGGAATCGTAATGTTCATATTGGTTGCAGTAGTTATCTTCGGCGGAATAAAAAGGATCTCCTCCGCTGCCGCCGCTGTAATACCTCTTCTCTCGGCAGTTTACATACTTATGTCACTTGCAGTTATATTTTCCAACATCTCCTCACTACCCTTTGCTGTTAAAAACATATTCACCTCAGCCTTTAACCCTACTGCTGCAGGCGGCGGTGTTTTCGGGTTCCTCTTATCAAAATCAGTAAGATTCGGACTTTCCCGCGGTGTTTTTACAAACGAAGCAGGTATGGGCTCAGCATCAATAGCCCACGCCTGCTCTGATGAGAAAACTCCCGCCAAACAAGGCCTTTTGGGTATATTCGAGGTATTTCTCGATACCTTCGTCGTCACTACTCTCACAGCTCTTGTTATTCTTTCTTCAAACGTTCCTTACGGCTCCGGCATTTCGGGAGCCGCCCTCGCTGTAAACGCTTTTTCCACATTGTTCGGTAAATTCGGAAGTAAAATAATTTCACTCTCTATCTTCTTTTTTGCTCTGCCCTCCATCTTCGGCTGGGCTTACTACGGCGAATGCTGTGTTTCCTATATTTTCAAAAATAAGCGCTTTATCATCACTTTATTCAAGCTCATTTTTTCCGCGCTCGTCTTTATAGGCGCAGTAGCCGATATCGAAATCGTTTGGAGTATCTCCGATGTTTTTAATGGACTTATGTCGCTTCCGAACATTTCCGCTCTGCTCATTTTATCTCCCGAGGTAATAAACGAAACAAAAAAGTTTTTTACCTGAAGACTCCTCGCCTGTTTCTTATGCAGAACTCCTCGTTACCGGTACAATTCTCGCAATTAAGGCACCTTTCAACTATCCTTCCGCCCTCGCATATCTGTACTTCAAACGCTACGTTTCTCTCAGCCTCAGGACAGTATCTTTCAATTACGCTCCTTATCTCTCTCATTCAAATCAATCCCTTCTTGTATATTAATATATGCTTTTCACGGCTCTTTTACTCCGCACTTTTTCGGTATACTCCGCGGAATATTTACCCATACTTATTTCATAAATTTAAATAAACCAAACTTGAAAGGAGTCCCCAACAATGC
>CAJGEB010000155.1 GCA_904502045.1 uncultured Oscillospiraceae bacterium | reverse complement strand
TACCGATTCCCTTGCACTATCAACGAGCGCTTCGGGAGTCACTCCGCCGTACTTAGCATAGGCGTTTTTCTCAAGCGAACCCGAATTTACTCCCACCCTTATCGGTATTCCTCTTTCAGCACACGCCTTAGCTACCGCTTTTACTCTATCGTCACTGCCTATATTTCCGGGATTTATCCGTATTTTATCCGCTCCTGCAGCTACTGCTTCTATCGCCAATCGGTAGTCAAAATGAATGTCCGCAACAACCGGCATCCTTATATTTTCCTTCAGCTTGTCTATTAATTTTACTGAATGAAAATCAGGGATTGCAACTCTGATTATGTCGCAACCCTCTTTTTCAAGCGCACTCGCCTGCTGTATATTCCCTCGAATATCGTCACTGCGCACAGATAACATAGACTGTATCGCAACATTTGCTCCTCCGCCTATTATTATCCCGCCTACATTCACTTTTTTTACGCTCGCCATCCGATTTCATCCTTCTAAAAAAGCTTGATTATATCACTGAATGTTACCACTAACATAAATATCATTAAAACCGCAAGTCCCGCAAAATTTATAAATCCCTCATACTTCGGATCGAGCGGCTTTCTTCTTATCGCCTCAATTATTAAAAGTACGATCCTTCCGCCGTCAAGTGCAGGAAACGGAAGCAGATTGAAAACTCCGAGGTTGAGAGTAATGAACGCTACAAGCAAAAACAGAGAATCAAGTCCTGCTGAGGACGCTTGACCTACTGCACTTGCTACTCCTACGGGTCCCGAAAGGTCACTTATCGCATACTGTCCGGTCACAAGCTCCACCAAAGATACCCATACCGTGCGTATTATCGACGCAGTCCAACCAAACGCTTGCTTTATTACTCCCCCAAACGTCTTCTCTACTCCATATACCTGAAAATCAAGATATATTGATTTTGTACCGTCTTCATTCTCATTCATCGTAAACGGTACGGCTTTAAGCTCCACCTTTTCGCCGTTTCTGCGTACGGTAAAATCCACAAGTCCGTCTTGGTCCCTGACAAGCGCAAAAACAATATCGTTATCTATACGGATCTTCATTCCGTTTATTTTAAGTATCTCATCATTTTGCATCAAGACCTGATTGCTTGTAGCCTCTTTATGAAATCCTGCTACCTTAGTCGTACCGATAAGATCAGAGGAACACACAAGTCCCAAAATTATCGCAAAACCGAGCATTATATTCATTGCAGCTCCCGCCACAAGAGTAAGTCCTCTTATCCATTTGGGACGCCTTGTAAATGCGCGAGGATTTTCAACGCTTTCTTCTTCGCCGTTCTCCCCCTCCATTGATACAAAGCCACCTATCGGAAACGCTCTCAACGAATATTCCGTTTCGCCTTTTCTAAATTTTATTATACGAGGACCCATTCCCAGCGAAAACTCGTTTACCTGTATCTTTCCTAATTTCGCCACTATAAAATGTCCGAATTCGTGTATAAAAATCAGTACTCCGAGTATTATAACCGTCTTCAATATCGTCAATATGGTATCCAACAAGCACACTCCGTTCTATATTAACCTTTTTTCAACATACTCTTTCGCAAGCTTATCTGTATTAAGTATATTCTCAAGTGTTAGTTCTCCTCCGACCGTTAACTCAAGCACACCCATTACAACTTCACCTATATCTGTAAATTTAATTCTTCCGTCTAAAAACAGCTCCACGGCTTTTTCGTTTGCTCCGTTCACAAGACAAGGGTAAAGTCCGCCTCTTCTAAGCGCCTCTCTTCCCGCCTTCAAGCACTCAAAAGTATCATAATCCGGCTTGAAAAAGCTTAGGTTTCCATATTCCATCAAGGAAAGTCGCTTGACACCGCTTTCCTCTCTTTCGGGATATGTAAGCGCATATTGGATAGGTATTTTCATATCAGGGACTCCAAGCTGTGCCAACACTGAGCCGTCCTTTAACTCTACCATGGAGTGTATCACACTTTCACGGTGTACTACGACCTCTATATTATCTACATTAACATCAAAAAGATACGCCGCTTCTATTACTTCAAGCGCTTTATTCATAAGCGTTGCACAGTCTATCGTTATCTTTCCACCCATACTCCAGTTTGGATGCTTCAACGCTTCTTTTACCGTTACTTCCTTAAGCTCCGACTTCTTCTTGTTGAAAAACGGACCTCCCGACGCCGTCAAAATTATTTTATCAAGGCTTCCTTTTGGGGTACCCTGCAGACACTGGAATACCGCTGAGTGCTCGCTGTCTACCGGTATAATCTCAGCTCCGTACTCCTTGGCAAGTTTCATTACCATTCCGCCCGATGCAACTATCGTTTCTTTATTCGCAAGCGCTATCTTTTTGCCCGCTTTTATCGCTGCAACCGTTGGTACAAGCCCTTTTATTCCCACTATCGAATTAAGTACTATAT
>CAJGEB010000154.1 GCA_904502045.1 uncultured Oscillospiraceae bacterium | reverse complement strand
GAAAGGCTTGAGTGCTAATTCCCGAAAGGAGCGGCGCGTATGACTATTGACGACCGTAAAAAAAGAATCCTCGCCGCTATCGTCGAGGAATATATAAGAACCGGCGAGCCGGTCGGTTCCAAAACGCTACTGAGAGTCGCTGACCTGAACGTGTCCTCTGCGACCATTCGCAACGATATGGCGGAGCTCTTTGATGAGGGACTCCTTGAGCAGCCTCACACCTCAGCAGGAAGGATCCCCTCGCACCTCGGCTACAGAAGGTACATCGACTCGCTTATGTGCTGTAAGCCGCTGTCCGAGGAAGAGAAAGCTAACATCGACGCTCTCTTTAACGTGAGGGACCCCGACCCCGACAAGCTTTTAGAGGATGCAGCAGAGGTACTTGCGGAATACACCAAATGTGCCGCAGTAGTCGCATCGGCAACTCCCAAACACGTTTCGGTAAAGAAGATAGATCTCGTTCCGGTAGACTCAAGGACTGTGGTACTCATTCTCCTGAGCTCCAACGGTGTTATCAAAAGCAAGGTGTGCAGAACAAACTTCCTGCTCACCCCCGATATTACCGACTTCTTCAGAAAGTTCGCTACCGACCGCTTCTGCAATAGAACCCTTAATGAAATATCTTCGTGGTACGTTAACTCCGGTGCAATATCCCTCGGTGAGTACTCAAGACTTTTCACTCCACTGATAGCCTCGATATACGAGCTCTGTCAGGAAGTATGGGCAGGACAGTTTTTTGTCCACGGAGAAACAAATCTCCTCTCTTACGGGGAGTTCGAAAAGATCGCTCACGATCTCTTGACCTTTATCTCAAGTAAAAATGAAATGACCGCTCTGCTCGACAGAATGGCGTTTGGTGTAGACGTTAAGATAGGTAAGGAAAACTCAAGCTACGAGCTCTCAGGAGCCTCGATAGTAGTTGCAAACTACAGCGCAGGAGAAGATAACCGCGGTGCCGTCGGTGTTATCGGACCGGTAAGGCTCGATTACCGCACCCTCATTCCCCACATCGAATACTTCGCCCGCACACTCGGTAATCTCCTTTCCGATACCCTTCGCAACAACGAACAATAATTTGGAGGAACAGGCAAATGTCCGCAAAAAAAGACGATAAGAAAAAGATAAAAGAAACGGAAATTGACGAAACCGTTAATCAGCAGCCCGATTCCGCAGAGGAGTCACACTCCGAAAAGGAACCTTCTGAGCTCGATAAGCTCAAAGAGGAAAATGCCGCTCTGAGCGACAAATACCTCAGAATACTCGCGGAATACGATAACTTCCGCAAGCGCTCCCAAAAGGAACGCGATGCAATTTACCCCGAGGCCGTAGCCTCTGCTGTCGAAAAAATATTACCCGTTATGGATAATATCGACCGCGCACTCGCAGCTGATTGCTCCGATGCCGAGTTTAAAAAAGGTATCGAACTGATAAAGCAATCCTTCGACGATGCCCTATCTAAGCTCGGAATCTCCGAAATCAAGGCTATGGGCGAGCAGTTCGACCCCAATTTCCACAACGCAGTTATGCACGTTGAGGACGACAGCGCAGAAGAAAACACCATCGTTGAGGTCTTCCAAAAGGGATACGTCCTCGGCGACAGAGTCGTCAGATTTGCGATGGTCAAGGTCGCGAACTAAAACACGTCAGTAAAAATATTATTTATATAGAAAACATTTTTTGGAGGTAAACATTATGTCAAAAACAATAGGTATCGACTTGGGTACCACTAACTCTTGCGTTTCCGTTATCGAAGGCGGAGAACCCGTAGTTATCGCTAATGCCGAGGGAGCCAGAACCTCTCCTTCCGTAGTAGCATTCTCCAAAACCGGAGAAAGAATAGTCGGTCAGGCGGCAAAGCGTCAGGCTATCACCAATCCCGACAAAACCGTTTCGTCCATCAAAAGACACATGGGCAGCGACTATAAAGTAAATATAGACGGTAAAAATTACACCCCTCAGGAGATATCCGCAATGATACTCCAAAAGCTGAAGGCTGATGCCGAAGCTTACCTCGGTGAAAAGGTCTACGATGCGGTTATTACCGTTCCCGCTTACTTCACCGATGCTCAAAGACAGGCTACCAAGGATGCAGGTAAAATTGCAGGTCTTGAAGTTAAGAGAATTATCAACGAGCCTACCGCTGCTGCTTTGGCTTACAGTATCGATAAAGAAGATGACCAAAAGGTTATGGTATATGACCTCGGTGGTGGTACATTCGACGTTTCCATTATCGAAATGGGCGACGGTGTTCAGGAAGTTCTTGCAACCGCAGGTAACAACAAGCTCGGCGGCGACGACTTCGACCAGAGAGTTATCAACTGGCTTGCAGACGGCTTCAAGGCAGAGCAGGGCATCGACCTTCGCGGCGACAAGATGGCTATGCAGAGACTTAAGGAAGCTGCAGAAAAGGCAAAGATTGAGCTTT
>CAJGEB010000153.1 GCA_904502045.1 uncultured Oscillospiraceae bacterium | reverse complement strand
CTATGTTCGGAGATAACGAGGAGCTGTTTGTGAAATACGAACCGACGAGTAAGAACAAAATAACGATATCGGAGATAGATGACGGCTACCGGCTGACTCGTCTTGAGGATACGGAAAAGACCTTTATGACGTATGAAATAAAGGTAGAGGGAGAAAAAATACTTTACTTTGACTGCTTTAATAAGCCGTCGAACAGACTTAACGAGGCAGTAAACGGAGCATTTAAGATATATGTAAACGGTAAAGAGACAGAGCGTAATTATCCTGCCAAGAATCATAACGGAATAGTGAAGCTGGGAGTATTTGAGGATGAAACGGTAGAGATAAAGGTGCAGGCGATACATGATGTTTGGATGACCTCGTTTGGAGTCTGGGGAATGGATATGAGTAAGCTCGCGGATGCATCTGAGGGCGGAGAATTTGCAAACCTCAAGGTAGACGGAACCGAGGTTTACGGAACCGTGACTTCGGAAAAGGGCGGGGAGCTTTTCCTTGCAATACCTTATTCGGAAGGCTTCAGTGCAATAGTAAACGGAGAGAGAGTACCGATAAAGCGAGTATTCGGAAACTTTATGGCAATAGATGTCGGAGCCGGAGAGAATGAGATAGAGATAAGCTACTCGGCGCCGGGCTTTACTGTGGGAATCATTGCTGCGATACTCGGAGTCCTGCTGCTTGTTTTGATGGGAATTTTTGTAAAATCGAGGGCGGATAAAATTCCCGCAAAAATAATGAGGGTATTCAACTGGCTTTTGACGGCGGCGTTTATAGTGCTTGTGGGAATTATCTACATTATGCCGTTTTCCGTAACGTTAAAATTATTTTTGACGAGCTACTCATAAAAAATAAAAATATTGGATAGGTATTTTATGAATAAGACCGTTCAAAGTGGGCTATAATATTTCCAAAAGATAAAAGGAGATGTAACTCAGCTATGAATTCGGTTCTTGATAGAATTGCGTTAATATTAGTTATAATAGGCGCTGTCAACTGGGGACTTATCGGTATTTTCCAATTCGATTTAGTAGCATGGATGTTCGGCGGACAGGGAGCAGTAATAAGCCGTATAGTTTATTCGCTCGTAGCTCTTGCAGGACTTTGGAGTATATCGCTGCTGTTCAGAAATACCGACGAGATTGAAGTAAGAGATTAGTCGCCGAAGGATAATAAAAAGCGGAGCTTCTGAAAAGAGGCTCCTTAATTTATTAAAAAAAAGTGAATTTTCAAAAAGCGATTGAAATTTGCAAGAAATACTGATAAACTATAAAAAAAGTACGATTTACAAGGAGTGGTTATGATGGAGCAAAGGAACAGAGGCCGTGCAAGAGAAGTGGGCTCCCAAATACTTAGAGGTGTTTATAACGTACTGTTTTGGTTTGCATTTTTAGTTGAGATAATAATTTCATTTAACTTGAGGAGCCGTATCTCGTCGGGCGTAGACCTTTTCCCGTGGGGAGAGGGAATCGGCGGCGACCTTATGGAGCTGCTTATAAGATGGGTAATAATGGTGATAATAACGGCGCTGCTTTATATTTTTGACAGTGTGGGACCCTGCATCTTCTCGAAATTCACGTATCTGATACTGTTTATTCCGCCGTTTTTGTATCCGCTTATCGGAGGTCCGGGATTTTTCCTGGAGCAATTTTCGCAGAAGCTTTACATAAATCTGTTTTCCGGATTTGTAATAGCGGGATATGTATTTTGCATTATTGATATTGTAAGATGGGCGATATATATGATACGCTACAACAACAAAAAGAGAGAGGTTTTGGACGCAGCTGAAAGCGCCGAGAAAGCAAAAGAAGGACCCGATAAAACCGAAAGATAAAAAAGAAACTCCC
This sequence comes from uncultured Oscillospiraceae bacterium, assembly GCA_904502045.1. GTDB lineage: Bacteria > Bacillota > Clostridia > Oscillospirales > Ruminococcaceae > RGIG8367. Next base: position 613 of record CAJGEB010000153.1, on the reverse strand, counting down.
CCGTGAGAGCGGGGGAGTTAAATTTTTTAATATCCTCAGCGGGAGGTTTTACGGTTGAAGATAAGGAGTGCCTTGGCAATAGCCGCGGTAAGAACAGCGGATACGATTGCTTCAAATGTACCGTTTGCAATAGCCGAGATCTGAACTAAAGTGAAGATGGTGTACTGCGAGGTGGAAAGCTCAAGCCAGAAGAAGAGGAGGGCAATGAGTCCGAGAACGAGGACGGTGTTGGTGAGAGCACCGACAAGACCGGCTAAAGCACAGGACACGGCTTCGTTGATATTTTTCTTGCGGCACAGTCTGAATACAGCGCTGGAGGTGATACCGATGAGAATACGCGGTACAAAGCAGATGATAACGCTGAAAAGACCGAAAAGTATCGCAAGAGGAATGTTGCCGTTTGCGAGGGTTGCGCTGTAAACGGGACTGAACGCAAAAGCGGCAGGACCACCGTTAACGCTAAACCAAACGAGGCTGCAGACACCGAAAACTCCGCCGAGGAAAGCTCCGGCAGCGGGACCGAGGACGATAGCGCCGACGATTACCGGTATCTGAGAGAGGGTTGCTCCGATCGCGAGTCCGGGTAAAGTCAGCGTACCGAGCGGTGTGAATG
>CAJGEB010000152.1 GCA_904502045.1 uncultured Oscillospiraceae bacterium | reverse complement strand
TCGCAACGAAGCTACGAGCTCGGAATTTTGGTTTCTCAAAGAGGAATATAAATAAAACGCAGTCTTATCGTTACAAATCGCATTTTTTATATCGGGAATGAACTCCGCAACGGTTAGATTGGGGAACATTTTGGAGATAGACTTAATTATAAAAGAGGGCTGGAGTGCAGAGCCGCCTAATTCAGAGCGTGAGCAGCTGAGGAAGAGTCGTTCTGAAGCGCAGGTAAGGGTCTGGTAGAGGTAAAATCGCTCGATGGAGGCTTTGTTTCGGGAGCTTTGCACTACGTTGAAGCCGCGGTTGATGAGGAATTCGCGGTCCTCGCCGGTGAAAACTCCGCTGTCGGAGTGCTTCGGCGGGAAAACTCCCTCGTTGAGTCCGATAACGAAAACCGCGCGAATATCTCCCGTGCGGATGCGTTCGGCGTTACCGAAGGTGACCTCGTCGGAATAATGCGGAATATCGGCAATGTCAAGCTTTGATATTACCGTATAAAGTATCTCGTACAATCTTCGAGGCGGGAATATTTCACCCGAAAGAGCACAAGAGATTTGGTCAAGAAGATTGATAACAAGCTCCCAAACGGCAGGGAACTCGTCGGCGAGGGCGGCTTCACCGATATCGGAGAAATGCTTCATCATCTCTGAGCAGGATTTTTTAGCATCAATGCGCAGTAAATAGCGATAGAGCTCTGAAGCAAATTTCGCACCGTCGCAGCCGATGGTTTGGGCGCGGAGCTCTTCGATGGGAAGTACCACAGCGCGTCTTATTTGATTAATGCGGTCGAGGGCAATTTTGTCGGAATCGGAAAACTCCTCAAAACCGCGCGGATTTCCCTTGAAGGAGTGTAGCCAATCACTTCCCTTAATATCCCAAACGTAGCAATAATTTTCGAGGGAGCCTATCTCGGTATCGGAATAGGGGAAAAAGCCTGTTTTGAGCAGCTTGAGTATTGATTCGGTATTAAATCCGAGGCAGGCTATCTCGCAGACGCAAAGTACGAGTGACATAAGGGGCTTTGAGGCGGCGGGGATCCTTCTGTCGTCGAAGAAAGGAATTCCGAACCGTTCAAAAGCGGAAAAAAGCGCGTCGGAATATTTTGCGGTATCTCTGCAGATGACCGCAATATCTCTGTATCTGAAATTTTCATCACGAACGAGATGTATAATGTTTTCGCAAACGAACTCGGCCTCGGAGTAAATATTTGAGCAAAATGAAACGGATATAGCATCAGAGGAGCCGCCGGTAAACTGTTCTGCCGAGGAGCGCAAGATGTTTTTTTCGAGGAATTCAAGCTCCGGAGCTTTAAATCTGTGATGAGAATCGAGCTTTACCGGTGATGCTGCGGGAACGGAATTTTTTCTGGCAAGGCTTATTAAACGGGAAGCACAAGCGGATACATCCGAGAAAATGGAGTCGGAATCTTCAAATGCGGATTCACATTCCAAAGAAACGGTAACTTTTTCGGAGTTGATAAGCATGTGTTCAATGAGCCTGAATTCCGCAAGAGTAAAGCCGTTGAAGGCGTCGATAAAAATGAGGTAGTCAGAGAAGAAATCGGGGTGCGAGTCAAGAATTTTACAAGCCCTTGCAATATCGTCAGAGGGGTCGAATCCGCTTTTTTCGACGATAGCATTGTAGCAATCCAGAATGAGAGCGAGCTCGGAAAATTTATCACGCATAGAGGAGTTTTGGGCAACATAGGAAAGCTCTCTGAGGTCGTCTGAGGAAACGCAGGCATTTTTGAGCTCGTCCGATGCGGAGAGGAGCTTAGCAGCAAATGCGCCGTTATGTATTTTTGAGGAGTAATATGAAAGAGTATCACTGAGCTGGAGCAACGCTACACTCATCGCGATGAGCTTACCGCTTGAATCTAAGGTCTGCCTGCGCTCATCGGGGAAAAGGGAGATAACGGTATCTGCAAGGCGTTTGAAGCTGAGCACCTGAGCGTATCCGGTAAGCTTCGGACCGAGGATATTAAAGAGCGCGCGTTCGCTCTCGAAGGAATACTGTTCCGGTACGATGAGGAGAGATTTTTTACCGGCGCGAGCGGCGTCGGCTATATTTTGCCGTATAGTATAGGTTTTTCCGCTTCCGGAAGTACCGAATATTAGCTGCAACATATAACGCCTCCTAAAAATATATAGAAATATTATAATGGTTATGGTTAGTCGAAACAGAGATGTTTCGACGCAAAATCTTTGATTTTGCGACAAATTTTCCTTGAAAATTTGCCCATACCCATTGCAATGACTGTCGTGCAAAATCAAATTCTACGATTTGATTTTGCTATAGCCGCTTTTCAAGCGGCTTGTCGAAGCGCTTTGTAGCGTTTCGACAAACTACAATCATTATACTATATCTTCCAGCATATTGCCAGCATAATTTTTTTGCTTTAAGGATATCATAAAAAGAATACTTAAAATTATAAGTGAAAAGCCCACCGCGGCGGTACTGTTGAAGGCAGAAAAGCCAAATATTTTACCG
>CAJGEB010000151.1 GCA_904502045.1 uncultured Oscillospiraceae bacterium | reverse complement strand
TAAAAGTTCTTGCTCTTTCTGCAGATATCGCTGCGGACTCCGACAATGAAGCTACTGCAAAAAGTGTAGTTGAAAAAACCATTGCCGAATTCGGAAGGATAGATGTTCTTATCAACAATGCTCAGGCCTCCGCTTCGGGAGTTCCCATTCAGGATCACACCACCGAACAGTTTGACCTTGCAATGTATTCCGGTCTTTACGCCGCATTTTATTATATGAAAGCCTGTTATCCTTATCTCAAGGAAACAAAAGGCTCCGTCATTAACTTTGCATCAGGTGCAGGACTTTTCGGAAATTACGGTCAGTGCTCCTACGCCGCTGCAAAAGAGGGAATCCGCGGACTTTCAAGAGTTGCCGCTACCGAGTGGGCTAAAGACGGTATAAACACCAATGTTATCTGTCCTCTCGCTTGGACTGCTCAGCTCGAAAATTTCCAAAAAGCATACCCCGATGCATTTACTGCTAATGTTAAGATGCCCCCTGCCGGCCACTACGGTGATGCAGAGCTTGAAATCGGAAGAGTTTGCGTACAGCTCGCTTCCCCCGATTTCAAATATATGAACGGCGAAACCTTAACCCTTGAAGGCGGTATGGGACTGCGTCCTTAAAACTCAAACATTATATATTCTTCTGAAACGGTACATTTTTAGTGTGCCGTTTTATATTCCTATTTTTAGGGGTGTACTTTTCAGAAAAAAAGATATATAATTGTAAATGTAAGAGTTATATATTTTCCGATTTATCAGGAGGAACATTATGAAAAAGACGATTTTATCTCTCATTATAATTTTTGCTGCAATTTTACTCATTACCCAAGCAGTTTTTGCTGCCGATTACGCCGGCAGTCAGCTCGCCTCGGGAAGTCTTGAGAAAAACATATACACCACTCTCAAAGAGGAGTTCAAAAAAATTGCAAACGGTACTGCCTCTTCAACTGAGTTTACCATTACCTCAGGACTCGACGAGCTCTCTTGGACCGAGTCCGAGCTCGGAGTTTCTATTTTCTCCGGCGACAACAGTATTACCGCAGAGGCTCAAACTGCAATAAACCAAAAATTTACCGAGATTTTTAATCTTAAAAAGATACTCCAGATTCTCCTTGCGGACTGTCCTTACGATATGTATTGGCATGATAAAATAGAAGGTGTGCATAGCAGTTATAAGATGTCTGCAAAGAGATCTGCGACAGGCACTACTATTTCGATCACCGATCTTACCATCTCTTTTGCCGTATCCCAAAGCTATATGGGAGCCGATAAGTACACTACTGATACCGCTAAAACTGCGGCTGCAAGTGCTGTAGTAGACAAGGCAAAAGCTATAGTTAACGCTAATGCAGGAAAATCCGACCGTGAAAAGCTCCTCGCTTACAAAAATGGGATCTGCAACCTCGTAAGCTATAATAATACTGCGGCAGATTCAGGTGTTTTCGGCGACCCGTGGCAGCTTATCTACGTTTTTGACGGTAATAGCAACACCAACGTAGTCTGTGAAGGCTATGCGAAAGCATTTAAGCTCCTGTGCGACCTTTCTACCTTCAGCGGAAACATCAAGTGCTATCTCGTTTCAGGCAATATGACCGGTGCTACCGGCGCAGGTGCTCACATGTGGAACGTTGTATATATCGAAGGCAAGAACTACCTCGTTGACGTCACAAACTGCGACTCCGGAACTATCGGCGCAAGCGATAAGCTCTTTTTGGTCGGAACCGCAGGTACAAACAATAACACCAAATACACCTTCAGAATCGGAAATACCAACGTCTCCTATACATACGATCCCAGTGTGGAAAACCTTTACGGCAACGGATATTTAGTCTTGAGCTCATCTAATCTTCCCGAAGTATCTTGCCCACACTCTTCTAAAACTTCTGTCGGAGCCGAGGAATCCACCTGCGAAAAACAAGGCTGGGATGCGTACAAAAAATGCACCGCTTGTCAACAGCTTTTCGCCTCAAACGGTACTACAAAGCTCGATGCCATTCCCTACCGCGCCCTCGATTCTCACACTCCCGCAGAGGTAGCCTCAAGCACATATCTTAAATCACAAGGCGACTGCCAAAACAAAGCAGTTTACTATAAATCCTGCTCCGTTTGCGACCAGCAGCTTACACAAACCTTTAACGGAGATTTCGGCAATCACAAAATGAGCAGTTCTTGGACTTCTCAAAACAATGAACATTTCCACGCTTGCTCCGTACCTGGCTGCGACCACACCGAAGATAAAGCTGCCTGCTCCGGCACAAGTGCTACCTGCTCAAAAAAGGCTGTATGCAGTACCTGCAACACAAGTTACGGTAATACTTTACCGCACTCATACGGCTCCGCTTGGGAATACAAAACCTCGGACGGTCACGCACATATTTGTACCTTCGACGGCTGCGATGAACACGATACGGTAAAAGCACACACTCCAAATATTCCCGCTCCTACCCAAAGCTCAGCTCAAATATGTAATGACTGCGGATATACCATCAAGGAAAAATTGTCTGAGGAGTCCTCTACTCCCGAGCAGTCTT
>CAJGEB010000150.1 GCA_904502045.1 uncultured Oscillospiraceae bacterium | reverse complement strand
TATTTTATTGAAGCGTCGAAGATATACCGCGGAGCAATAGAAGCAGGGAGCGGATGTTTAGCTTCAGCAGTAGCCGCAGGAGTGATATGCGATATAGTTTATGAGAAGGATATAAAATCCAAAGAATAGCCATACATATATTTTATAGTATAATGAGCTGAAAAACAAGGATTATTTTAAGGGCGACCGATCAGGCCGCCCTTAATTTTATAAATTTAGAAATATTTAGATGATCAGTGAGGAACCGTCCATCTGAGCGGGTTTTTCGACGCCCATGATATCGAGTAAGGTGGGAGCGATGTCAGCGAGCTTACCGCCGGACTCCTTTAAGGAGCAGGGGTGACCGATAACAGCGAAAGGAACGAGGTTAGTAGTATGGGCGGTGAAGGGGGAACCGTCCGGCTCATACATTTTGTCGGCATTACCGTGGTCAGCAGTAATAACAGCAACTCCGCCGAGGGACTTTACCGTATCGACTACCTTTCCGACACACTCGTCAACGGTTTCAACAGCCTTCACAGCGGCATCGAAAACGCCGGTATGACCGACCATATCGCAGTTAGCGTAGTTGATAATAACAACGTCGTACATATTTTTGTTAAGGCGGGAGATGAGCTCGGCGGTAACCTCATAAGCGCTCATTTCGGGCTTAAGATCGTAGGTAGCGACGTTGGGGGAATCAATGAGTACTCTGTCTTCACCCTCGTAAACGGTTTCGGAGCCGCCGTTGAAGAAGAAGGTAACGTGAGCGTACTTGGTGTACTCAGCGATTCTGAGCTGCTTAAGACCGAGATTGGAAACTACCTCGCCGAAGGGCAAATCGAGCGACTGCGGCAGGAAAGCTACCTCGACGTTGGGCATAGCAGCATCATACTGAGTCATACAAACGTAATTGAGGGGGGGAAATCCGTTTTTACGAGTAAATCCGTCGAAATCCGAGTCAACGAAAGCGCGGGTAATTTCTCTTGCGCGGTCGGGGCGAAAATTGAAGAAGATAAGGCTGTCGCCGGACTTAACACCGGGAGCATCGCCGCAAACGGTGGGTAAAATAAATTCGTCGGTAGCATCTTTTTTGTAGGAGTTTTCCACGGCTTCAAGGGCGGTGGGAGCCAGCTCGCCTTCGCGAAGCACCATAGCATTATAAGCCTTTTCGACGCGTTCGAAGTGCTTTTCGCGGTCCATAGCATAGTAGCGGCCCATAACGGTAGCAATTTTACCGACTCCGATCTCTTCCATTTTACCTTCGAGCTCGCGGATAAAATCAGCGGAAGAGGTGGGGGGAACGTCGCGTCCGTCGGTAATACAGTGCACAAAAACATCCTTGAGTCCGTTATCCTTGGCGAGTTTAAGCAGTGCAAAGAGATGGGAGATGTGGCTATGTACACCGCCGTCGGAGAGGAGTCCCATCAAATGAAGAGCGGAACCGTTCTTTTTGCAGTTTTGCACAGCGCTGAGCAGTACGGAATTTGAGAAGAAGTCACCATCTGAAATGGATTTGGAAATACGAGTGAGCTCCTGATAAACGACTCTTCCGGCGCCGATATTGGTGTGTCCGACCTCGGAGTTACCCATCTGACCGTCGGGAAGACCGACATCCATACCGGAAGCACCGATGGAGGTTTTGGGGTACTCAGAGAAAAGCTTGTCAAGATTGGGAGTTTTGGCGCAAACCATAGCGTTTCCGTAGGAATCGCTGTTTTCGCCGTATCCATCCATAATTATAAGAACAATAGGTTTTTTCACGGTAAAAATCTCCTTTCAGATTAGAGGGAGGCTGCGGAAACGATGGCAGCGAAATCGGGAGCCTTGAGAGAAGCGCCGCCGATAAGTCCGCCGTCGACATTGGTTTTGGAGAGGAGCTCAGCAGCATTTGAAGCATTCATGGAGCCGCCGTACTGAATGGTAAGAGCCTGAGCAGCATCGTTACCGTAGAGGGAAGCAACGGCATCTCTTATGATAGCGCAGGATTCCTCGGCCTGCTCTGCGGTAGCGGTCTTACCGGTACCGATAGCCCAAACCGGCTCGTAAGCGATAATGATGTTTTTGAGATCGTCGGCAGAAACTCCGCTGAGAGCTATTTTAGTCTGCATAGAGCAGATCTCGCCGGTAATACCGAGCTCGCGTTGCTCAAGGGATTCGCCAACGCAAAGGATTACCTTAAGGCCATTGGAAAGAGCGGCAAGAGTTCTCTTGTTAACGGTAGCATCGGTCTCGCCGAAATACTGTCTGCGCTCGGAATGTCCGATAATAACGTACTCAACACCCATTTCGGTAAGCATATCCGCGGAGATCTCACCGGTGAAGGCACCGGAGGCTGCGAAATGGCAGTTTTGTGCACCTACTTTGATGTTGGAGTCTGCCGTAGCAGAAAGTGCGGATTCAAGATCGGTAAAAGGAACGCAAACGATAACCTCGCACTCAGCGTTTTGTACGAGAGGTTTAATGTTATTGATGAGCTCAACGGCTTCTTTACGGTTTTTATTCATTTTCCAGTTGCCGGCAATAACGGCTTTTCTTAAAGC
>CAJGEB010000149.1 GCA_904502045.1 uncultured Oscillospiraceae bacterium | reverse complement strand
TTACATTTTTCCCTGCTGTTAATGCAGTTACCTCGTACCCAAGTCTTCTGCACACATCTAAGCTTTGTACTCCTATTGAACCGGTTGAGCCGAGTATCGCTATCTTTTTCATCTGAATTCCTGCCATTCTTTATATTATAGCTACAATAGGCAAAAAACTGATAAATATATATGTTGCAGGAGCTACAAATAGTACGCTGTCAAATCTATCCATAACTCCGCCGTGTCCGGGCATTATGTTGCCGTAATCCTTTATTCCGCACTGCCTTTTTACTACCGATGCACTCAAATCTCCTATTATGGAAAGAGGCGTGAGTATCAGTGCAAGTATTGCCAGATACAAGTAATTTACCTGCATCGTTATTCCGCTCGCTTCCGCTATTTCAGCAAACACAAATCCGTACAACAAAAAGAAGATAACACTTGCCACAACTCCACCGACAGCTCCTTCTTTCGTCTTTTTCGGACTTATATTGGGACACAATTTATGCTTTCCGAATGCTCTTCCCGCAAAATATGCTCCTGTGTCCGGTACCCACGCTCCCGCAAATGCAAGTAAAATATAAAAAAGTCCGGATGCATAGTCCGTAAAATCCTTTTTTATAAACGCAAGCGAAGAAAGCGACAGTGGTATTAACACCGAAACCGCCATTCCGTACGCTATAAGCTCAAATTTTATCTTATCAAAATTCTTTAACTGGAGCGCAAACATCACAATTACTGCTGCTATTGCCACTATCGGAAAATACTTATCAAATTCATCATATACCTTAAAAACTATTGCAGCAGCAAAGATTACGCCTGTAACGGTAATCCCCTTTACAGTCTTGTTCATTCCCTTTGCGCTGAACATTTCATATACTCCGATCGCACTTATCGCTGCTATAAGTATCTCAAATGCAACCGTCCTGTAAAAATACATAGCCGCAGCTAAAAGCACTAACGCAACAGCCGCGGATATTACTCTCGTTTTCATATTAATCTCATCCTAACCTTTATATTGCTCCGAATCTCCTATTTCTTTTCGCGTATTCATCCAATATATAATCTACGTCTTTTTCCGAAAAATCCGGCCACAGCCTATCCATATACACAAACTCGGAATACGCCGCCTGCCACAGCAGAAAATTCGATATTCTTCTCTCCCCGCTCGGTCTTACTATAACATCGGGATCAGGTATTCTCGCCGTATACAGCTTGCTGCTTAGATATTCCTCGGTCACTTCTTCCGCGCGAATATCACCGTTTTTCATTTCCTCCGCAATCTTTCTTACAGCTTCAACTATTTCATTTCTTCCGCCGTAATTTATCGCTATAAGTACAGTTATCCTGCTGCAATTTACCGTTTTCTCTTCTATCTCCGACATTTTCTTGCTCAGACTCTTATCCAAAGCACTCTTGTCACCGATAAAAAGAGTACGGATATTCTTATCTTTATTATCCTTCGCTTTATCAAGGTATTCCTTCAAAAGCGACATGATGCCGTCTACTTCTTCCTTCGGTCTTTTCCAATTCTCAGTAGAAAACGCGTATACCGTAAGGTATTTTACTCCTCTGTCGGCAAACCATTCCACCGACTTTGTAAATACCTCTGCTCCTTTTTTATGTCCTAAATTACGGGGCAGTCCGTGTTTTTTGGCCCATCTTCCGTTACCGTCCATTATTACGGCAACATGCTCCGGCAACACTTCTCTTGTTCCTTTACCGTTTTCGCCACCCAACTCGTTCCGCCCCTTCTGTAATTTTTATTTTATATTTCCATTACTTCTTTTTCTTTGTCCGCTGTTATCTTATCAACGTCTTTACAGTACTTCTCGGTAAGATCCTGTATATCTTTTTCATATACCTTCAGATCGTCCTCGGTGATTTCAGACTTCTTCTTCATTGCCTTATACGCATCCATAGCGTCGCGTCTTATTGAACGGACCGCTACCTTTGACTCCTCACCGTACTTCTGCACCTTCTTGCACAGCTCTTTTCTGCGTTCCTCTGTAAGCGGCGGGAATACTATCTTTATACAGCTTCCGTCATTTTGAGGATTTATTCCGATATCCGATGCGAGTATCGCTTTCTCTATATCCTTCAAAGATGATTTATCCCACGGCTGTATTACGAGTATTCTTGCTTCAGATACAGATATCGCCGCCATCTGATTTATAGGTGTGGGAGTTCCGTAGTATTCAGCAGTAACCTTATTCAGTATCGCCGCATTAGCTCTTCCTACTCTTATCGCTCCCATCTCTTCTCTGAGTACCGATAATGTTTTTGTCATCTTCTCATCGTAAACCTTTAAATATTCTTTCATAATTTTACCTCCGTTCAAACTTTTTATTTTCAGTTCATTGTAACAATTGTTCCGATTTTTTCTCCCGTTATCGCTCTGTAAATATTATCCGGATCCTTTACATTAAATACCAATATAGGCATATTATTATCTCTGCACATTGATGCTGCAGTACTGTCCATTACCTTAAGCTCTCTGTTTATCATTTCTTTAAATGAAAGCTCATCAAACTTCTTAGCAT
>CAJGEB010000148.1 GCA_904502045.1 uncultured Oscillospiraceae bacterium | reverse complement strand
TCCTCTATATTAAAAACGCTGCGTTTACCTATATATTCCGCTATCTTTTTACCGCACCGTACCCGCAGTATCCTGAATATCCAGCTACTGAATGCAGCCGGCTCCTTGAGCTTAGATATCCCTCTGTACGCCTCTATAAACGTTTCCGATACCGCATCCTCCGCATCGCTCGCATTACCCAAGGTGTAAAGCGCAAATCTATACATCTCATCTTTTATCTCGTCATACACCCAACCAAAAGCGTCTGCATCACCGTTTCGCGCCCTTATTACAAGCTCCTCGCTTATCTTCTTTCCCAATCGACTCCACCGCCGTTCCGCACATTAATAAAGTGTTCGTTTCCTCAATTTTTAATGCATTCTTTACCCTTTTATTTCTTTAATATTTTTAAATACTCCGTCACCGTACACCGAGTAAAAGTACTCAGCGTATTCCTCAACGTTTTCCTCCTTGCAAGCAAACGAAAGATATACGCCCTTTTCGCCTAATTGCAAAAGATTCAATACCTCCTGCTTGCTCAGTGTAAGCTCGCAATCGACTGCGGAATATTTTTCCTCTCCGTCTATTATGTAAGACACGGAAAATCCCACGGTACTATTATATTTTTCAATCAGTTTTGACCTGCTTAAAAAGTCACTGAGCTTTATCCTCGCTTCAAGAGTACCGAGTTCTTCAATTCCCTCTCTGACTCGCAAAGAAAGCCTTACCGAAAACTTCTCCTTTTCGGAGTTATCAAGCATCCACTCCAGCGCGTTATCCATATTGCCTTCACTATTTTCCGCAAAGCCTTTAAGTCCGTCGCCCAAAAGCCGCAAAATATATCCATCACCCGACAGCTCCTCTATCTCACCCCTGTCGGCTTCTATCAGATAGTATCCGTCCGCAAGCTCCTCACCCGAAAAGCTGACAAGTATCTTCACCCTCTTCAAGTGCATCCAGTCAGTCTTTTCCTGCTCAAGCTCCGCCAAGTCAGAATGGTATCTGTCTGCCAGTCCCTCAAGCTTTTCGTCGTAATCCTCTTGCGATATCTCCTCTTTTTTGAGTTTTTCCGAAAGTACTTTTCTTTCTTCTATATACTCCTCAAGAAGCCCGTTTTCGTCAAAGTTTCCCTTTCCCTTCCACTCTTCATAAAACTCCTTCTCAATTTTGCTCATATCCACAACTACGCTGTATTTCTTCTCCGATTCAGACTTATTTTTTTCAAGCAAAACAGCAAGTCCGTTCATTATATTTTCGTCGTACCCCTCAGGACGCACCTGCCCTGCACAGCCTTCGATTACCTCATTTTCTACCGTACCAAAATCAATATATTCCTGATATGTTTTAGAAACGGCTCCGTCGGTTCCCAAATTTTCCCTTCCGAAGTCAAGCTCCACCGTGCTTACAATAACTCCTACTGCCGCAATAAACAGTATCGCTAAGCATATCATTATTGCCTTTTTTATCGGCTTTACTGTATTCAATGAGCTTATTGCATTCCTGCTCCTTATCCTTTTTCCGCCCACGGTATCTCCCCCAATCTTCTGCTTCTTTTATTTTATTATATTTGACAAAAAATACAAGGCTATTTTTTTAAATATTGTAAATGAGTAAATTGACAATATGCACAAAATGATGCATAATTATTTTATTCAGTTGCAATATCAGGGAGGACTCACGATGATTCTTGCTTTAGATATCGGTAATACTAATATCGTTCTCGCTTTTTGGGACGACGATAAACTCATTACCACCTTCAGAGCCGAAACAGATAAAAATAGAACCGCTGACGAGTATGCGGTGATTTTCCGCAACTTATCTTTAATGGGTAATATCGCTCCGGATTCTATTTCCGGTGCAATTATCTCATCTGTTGTTCCCCCTCTTAATATCCCCGTAAAACGCTCTCTGCAGAGAGCTTTCGGAGTAAGCGCACTTGTGGTCGGACCCGGAATCAAAACGGGGCTTAATATTAAAATCGACGACCCCTCCCAGCTCGGAAGCGATTTCGTTTGCGGAGCCGTAAGTGCTATTGCAAAATATCCGCAGCCGACTGTAATAGTAGACCTCGGTACTGCAACTAAATTTTCAGCACTCGACAAAAACGGCGTGTTCCGCGGCGGCTCCATCTGCCCCGGAATCAAAATTTCTCTCGATGCACTCTCAGGCGGAGCTGCTCAGCTCCCGCACATAAGTCTTGATTCCCCGCCCGAATCGGTTATAGGTACAAACTCAATTGATTGTATGAAATCCGGCATCGTTTACGGTACGGCGAGGATGATAGACGGCATAATTGATATGTACCGCAAAGAGCTCGGTGACGATTTGACCGTTGTGGCTACCGGCGGATTTTCGGAACATATTATTCCGTTTTGCAAAAGCAGTATCGTCAGAGATGAAAACATAATCCTCGACGGTCTGAGAATAATTTATAATAAAAACGTCAAATAATCCCTCCTAATCTATATCGGGAAATACGGGATTCCGTATTTAAAATATATCAGACACACCCGTGTCTTGCGCTGTATCCGCCCGAACGGAACAGCAGCGAAAGG
>CAJGEB010000147.1 GCA_904502045.1 uncultured Oscillospiraceae bacterium | reverse complement strand
TGATAATTATTACAAAATTGGGAAATAATGGCATGGTTTGGTTTGCAGTTGCGATTCCGTTTTTGATTAATAGAGGTTATCGTAACGTAGGTATGAAAATAATTTTAGCTTTTTTATACCATCTGCACTATCCAATATATCACACCGTACACTGTGGCGGCGACAGTACCGTAGACGAGGACGGGTCCTGCAATGATGAACATTTTCGCGCCGAGTCCGAGAACGTAGCCCTCGCTTTTAAACTCAAGCGTCGGTGATACTACCGCATTGGCAAATCCCGTTATCGGTACAAGGCTACCCGCTCCGCCGAACTTCGCGATGTTGTCGTACACCCCTATTCCCGTGAGCAGTGCCGACAAAAAAATCAGCGTTACCGAAGTAATCGCGCTCGCATCTTCCTGCGCGGCTCCGAGCGAGGCGTAGGTATTTATCAGCGCCTCCCCTATCGTGCATATCGCTCCGCCGACCAAAAACGCAAGTGTCATATTCCTCACGCTGTTGGTTTTGCGCGATGCATTCTTGCTCATTTCTGAGTATTCCTTTGGTGTTATCGGCATTAAACCATCTCCCTGCTTTTGTTTTCTTCTGTATTTTTTCCAAAAGCAGTAGTTTTATGTGAGCAGTAAAATTTTTATTTTGCAGGACTCCCTTTGGTTAAAACAAAAAGCTCCCCCGTTTTGTGTCGTCGGGGGAGTTTTTTGTAACCGCTTTTGTAACCCCAAACGGTTATATAAATCAAACCCAAAATAATCCTATTATAATAATTGTAGGATTTAATTTTCACAACAATCATTGCAATGGTTATGGTCAAATTTTCAAAGAAAATTTGTTTCAAAATCGAAGATTTTGGGTCGAAACAATGTTTCGACCAACCATAACCATTATTAAATAGGTGATAAAATGTTTAAAGTTGATAACACTCTCAAAAATGCAACTACGCCGCGCACGGTCCGCTTTACCGAGCCGCTGTTTGACAAGCTGAATAAGATTGCTGCTGAAAATGATATCTCTTTTAACCTATTAGTGCTTCAATGCTGCAAATACGCTCTTGAAAACATGGAAGATAAAAAGGGTGATAAAAATGAATTGTGATAATTTTTTGTGCGTATACGAAAAAAACGGGGAGTGTTCCTGCAGCGAAATATCGCTCGATATTCTGGGCTCCTGCACCGACTGTATCTACGTTACTATCGACCCCGAAACACTCGCCGCTCTCAAGAAAAAAACTCTCAAATCCCTCGGAGATGATTGCTTCCTCGAAGATTAAAAGCTCCCTCGATTGTTCGAGGGAGCTCTTTTTTTATTTATCTTCTTTCTGAGGAATGTGTATTCCCTCAACCGCTTCGACAGGCATGGAAAAGACTACCGATTTTGCAGGACTCGCCGCTCCCGTCTTGCGCATTATCGCGCTCATTACTCCCTCTCGCTTGTCGGCAGAGGTTACGATGTATATTATCTCCTTTTCATCGCCTATTGATACTCCGAAAAATTTCGTAGTTCCGCTGCCATGGGTTCCTCGCGCCTTCACTATCGTTCCGCCGGTAGCTCCGCCCTCGCGCGCCGCGTCCATTATCTCATCCGCGTGCCCGTACTGCGCTATAACTACCACCAATGAATACTGCATATCCTTCACCTTTTCCTCAACTCCCTCTCTCTGTGCTTTTTCGCTGCATAAGCTCTTCAGTGCACTCGCTCCGCCAACGCTCTCCAAATTCACAAATACCGCAATTCCGTTGTTCGGCGCATCTATCCGCATCTCGCTGTTAAGCCTTCTGCGCAGCTCTCCTCTTCCGGAGTTTGCCGTTACACAGCTCAAGATTACCTTCTCTCTCGCTTCAAGTCCGAAAGCATCCAGTCCCTTTCGCTGCGCCGCTCCCTCACATAGCTCCGAAAACACCGAAGCTACTCCGTTATCCTTCAAAAATTCTCTGTATTCTTCCTCTTTATCTCGTCCCACGACAAGTAAAACAAAGCTGTATCCGCTCATTTTCACTCCTCCTCGAAGGTAATGATTTCTTCGGTATCCTCCAAAACCACCTGCTGTGCAGCTTCCGTTACCTCCGCTGCCGCAGTCTTATGCTTATAATAAAGTCCCAGCGCTTGTATCGTTATAAGCGGTGTCATCGCTACCATCGCTACCACGCCAAACGCATCCTGCGCTACCTCGCCGCCCACAGCTACGCAAAGTCCCGTAGCAAGCGGTAAAAGGAACGTCGCCGTCATCGGTCCCGATGCAACTCCGCCCGAGTCAAACGCTATCGCCGTAAAGGCAGGCGGTACGAAAAACGTAAGCAAAAGCGCAAGTGCATATCCCGGTATCAAAAGGTACATTATAGATATTCCCGTCAGTACCCTCGTCATCGCAAGTCCCACGGATACCGCAACTCCTATCGAAAGACTCAGCCGCATCGCCTTCGCGGGTATTGCTCCCTCCGTCATCTCGGTTACCTGCTTGGTAAGTACGTGTACCGCAGGCTCCGCGTCTACTATAAAATAGCCCAAAATCATTCCCGCCGGCACGATTATCCATTTATACTCCAT
>CAJGEB010000146.1 GCA_904502045.1 uncultured Oscillospiraceae bacterium | reverse complement strand
CTATGCCGATAACCACCGTTTTATTCGATCTTGACGGACCCTTACTCCCGATGGACCTTGAAGTATTTACCAAGGAATACCTCAAAAGAATTTCAACAAAACTTGCGCCAATAGGGTATGAGCCAAAGTCGCTTGTTGAAACGATATGGCACGGTATCACGGCTATGTTCAAGAATAACGGTGAAAAAACCAACGAAGAGGTGTTTTGGAATACCGCGGTAGCTCTTCAAGGCGAAAAAATTCTTGATGACAAAAAGTATTTTGATGAGTTTTATAGGTATGAGTTTGATAAAATAAAATCTGTTTGCGGTTATAACGAGGACGCGGCTGAAACGGTACGAAATCTCAAAAAGCGTGGACTGCGCATCGTTCTTGCGACAAATCCCATATTCCCCGCCATCGCTACCGAAAACCGATTGAGGTGGACAGGCCTTTCCCCCGAGGAATTCGATTTTTATACTACCTACGAAAACAGCCGCTACTGCAAACCGAACCCGAACTATTACACCTCAATACTCTCCACTCTCGGACTTTCTCCCGCAGAATGTCTTATGGTCGGAAACGACGTTACCGATGATATGATTGCGGCTACCCTCGGAATAAAAACCTTCCTGCTTACCGATAATCTTATAAATGAAAATAACGATGATATCTCGATCTACCGACACGGCGGATTTAACGAGCTTAACAAATATCTCTCTGATTTGTAAGGAAACGATACAATGGCCAAAAAACAGAAATCATGTTTATATGTAAAGGAACCTCTTTCAAATGTGCGAAAAAGCTACATTTTAAAGTTTTCCGCTCGCTGCATAATTCTTGTACTGTGTGTACTCATATTCTTTTTTGCTCCTGAGCAGCTTGATATTTTAAAGGGACTAAACTTTTTCAAGAAATTTTCTCTGCTCCACTTGCTTTGGGGAGTATGGGTATTTGATATGCTGTGTCAATTATTACCGATCCGCAAAAAAATCGCACTGGGCTCGCAGAAAATATTCAAGGAACGCTTCCGCCCCATCAAAGAGAAAATTAATTCTCACGCACTCAAGGAGTATGTTATCTCCACCACAAGAGCAGCTTATAAGGTGCTTGTTCTGTGGAGTCTTTTGATTACTGCGTTAGGCATACTGCACTATTGCGGTATCCTCAGCGACTCCATGCTCTTTATTGTAAGCGTAGTGTTCTATCTGTGCGATCTCATCTGCGTACTGTTTTGGTGTCCCTTTAGGCTTATTCTCAAAAACCGTTGCTGTACTACCTGCCGAATCTTTAACTGGGACCATCTTATGATGTTTACTCCGATGATCTTTGTCGGCGGTTTCTTCTCGATCTCTTTACTGCTTATGGCTCTTATAGTATGGCTTGTGTGGGAGCTCTGCTTCGGAGCCCATCCCGAACGCTTTTGGGAAAATTCAAATGAAGCTTTAAAGTGCTCAAGCTGTACCGACAAGCTCTGCATTCAGTATTGTCAAAAGCTTCGCAAAAATCAGCCGTAATCTTCAGTCCCTACTCCTATGAGCAGGGACTTTTTTATCTCGCTCAAGTGTTAAATCCAAACAATAATTACGCTGAAAAAAATATTGCTAAAGAGCTAAATCCGTGATATGATTATATTGTAAATTTCGCTTAAACGCAGTTTTCGTTAAAACGAAGAAAGAAGGAACCGCAGTGAACTATCTCACTTCAAAACAAATCAGCGAAAAATGGGGCATAACTCCGCGTCGTGTCCAGGATATGTGCAAAAACGGAGCTATTTTCGGTGCAGAGCGCCACGGAAGAGAATGGCTCATTCCCGCAAATGCGGAAAAACCGCTTGACAAGCGAAGTGTAAAAACTTCGGACAACTCAAATCAGGCGGATTCTGTTCTGTTTGTAAATTTGTTATCTCGATATGCAATCCCCGGCTGCGCAAAAACACTTGCAGCATCTTTAAAAAATACTCCCGATGCTTTGGAAATTTTTAATATGCAGCTTTATTTTTATCAAGGTAAATTCAAAAAATCCCTTGATATTGCTATGAAATATTTGGATAAAAACGGTGGGATCCAACAGCATATACTTATAGGTACCCAGCTTTCACTTTGTGCTATCGTTTCAGGAGATTTGAAAATTTGGAATTTGTCGCAGAATTATTTGAAAAACTATGCACCGAGAAATAAATCCGAAAAAGATATTTTTGACTTTCTCTTAGGAGCCAGTGCAAGTCTTCTTTACGACGCATCTCTCTTTCCCGATTGGTTCCGCAGAGGTGATTTTACTCCTCTTCCCTTAAAATTTCATGCTCTTGCGCGCCTTTACTATGCGAAGTACCTTTATATAATCGCGCGGGACCCCGCTTGCATACATAATAACATTCCTCAGCTTGACTTTATTCGTGTTATTCCTCTCATCATCGAACCTATGCTCTCTCAGTCAGCTTCAGAGGAAAACGTTATAAACGAAGCCTATCTCCGACTTATGTGCGCCTGCTTTTACCACGTTGGCGGTGAAGATTCCCTCGCAAAAAAACATATTAAAAAATCCACGGAGCTACTGCTGCCGGATAAACTATATCTCCCCTTAGCAGAATACCGTCACAGGCTCGGCAGTTT
>CAJGEB010000145.1 GCA_904502045.1 uncultured Oscillospiraceae bacterium | reverse complement strand
CCCGTAAAATCCTCTTTCGACGGACTCGACGCTCTCCTCTCCACCGTTCAGATGCCAAAAGGAGTCCCCGTTGCCTGTGTAGCAGTAAACGGTGCCGCTAACGCTGCTTTCCTCGCTCTTCAGATGCTCGCACTTTCCGATGACGACCTTGCGGAAAAGCTCGCTGCTTACAAACTCAAAATGGAACGCGACGCCGTCGCCAAAGACGCCGCTCTTCAGGAAAAACTTAATTCACTTTAATATTTCAGGAGGTTATTTGTATGGGCGTTTTCGGTATTTATGAAACCTCCCGCTCCGATGTTGCAGGAGCCGCCTACCTTGCTCTCTACGCTCTCCAGCACAGAGGTCAGGAAAGCTGCGGTATTGCTGTAAACGATGACGGGGTAATCAAAGTACATAAAGATACCGGTCTTGTTCCGGATGTGTTCAATGCCGATAATTTAGGAAAGCTCGGTTTGGGTAATATGGCTGTCGGCCACGTTTTGTACGCTCCTTCAGGCGCAAAGGACCGCTCCAATGCTCAGCCGCTGGTAGTCCGTCACACCAAAGGCACTATGGCTATTGCAGATAACGGTACCCTCACCAATTATAATGAGCTCCGCGAAGAGCTCGAATTGGGCGGAGCAATATTCCAAAGCCTCAGTGATGCCGAAGTAATTGCTTACTCTATAACTAAAGAGCGCCTTACCGCTCCTTCTATTGAGGAATCAATAAACCGTGCTATGAATAGGCTCAAAGGTGCATATTCCCTTGTAATAATGTCCCCGCAGAAGCTTATTGCAGCTCGCGATCCCGACGGATTCCGTCCCCTTTGCATCGGCAAACTCGGAGATGCGATAATCTTCACCTCCGAAACCTGTGCTCTCAACAGTCTGGGCGCTACATTTATCCGCGATATTGAGCCCGGTGAGATAGTAGTCGTGGACGAAAACGGTATGCGCAGTATCAAAGACCACTGCGGTCACAAGGAGCATATATGCGTTTTTGAGTTCGTATACTTTGCCCGTCCCGATTCAGTTATCGAAGGCGCTTGCGTTCACGAAGCAAGACAGCGCGCAGGTGCATTCCTTGCTCTTGAGCATCCCGTCGATGCCGATGTTGTAATCGGTGTTCCCGACTCGGGACTGGATGCTGCTTTGGGTTACTCAAAACAATCCGGTATTCCTTACGGTGTCGGATTTATCAAAAACCGCTATATCGGACGCACCTTTATTCAGTCCTCACAAAGCTTAAGAGAAAAATCAGTCCGCATAAAGCTCAACGCCGTGGAATCCACCGTTAAGGGCAAAAGGGTCGTTCTTATTGACGACTCGATAGTTCGCGGTACCACAAGCGACAGAATAGTTCGTCTTCTTCGCGAGGCAGGAGCTAAGGAGATCCACATGCGTCTTTCCTCTCCCCCCTTCGTTAACCCTTGCTACTACGGTACCGATATCGATGCCAAGGACAAGCTCATCGCTTGCCGTATGACTGTCGATGAGATAGCTAAACACATCGGTGTTGATTCCCTCGGTTACCTGAGCATAGATGCCGTTAAAAAAATTGCTCCCACCAAAAGCTGCGGTTTCTGTACCGCTTGTTTCGACGGACAGTACCCCGTCACTCCCCCTTCTTCCCCTTTCAAAAATAAATACGATTGTAAATTAAGCGAAAAAGCTAAATAATAAATTCGGATAAGGAGTATGCACAATGGATAAAAGTTTCAGCGAAAGCTATAAATCCGCAGGAGTCGACGTTACTGCCGGTTACCGCGCTGTCGAACTCATGAAAAAACACATCGCAAGAACCGTAATTCCCGGTGCCGCTTCCGATATAGGCGGTTTCGGCGGACTCTTCGTTCCCGACCTCGCCGGTATGAAGGAGCCCATCTTAGTTTCCGGTACCGATGGTGTCGGTACTAAACTTAAATTAGCATTTTTCTCCGGCAAAAATACTACCGTCGGTATCGACTGCGTTGCTATGTGCGCTAACGACGTCGTTTGCTGCGGTGCTAAACCCCTTTTCTTCCTCGACTATCTTGCTGTCGGCAAGAACTATCCCGAACAGGTCGCTGAGATAGTTTCCGGTGTTGCCGAAGGCTGTGTTCAGGCAGGTTGCGCTCTTATCGGCGGCGAAACTGCAGAAATGCCCGGTTTCTACCCCGAAGGCGAATACGATCTCGCCGGCTTCTGCGTCGGTATCGTTGATAAATCCAAGATCTTCGACAACTCCTCCGTTGCAGCAGGCGATGCTGTTATCGGTATTGCTTCTTCAGGTCCTCATTCCAACGGTTTCTCCCTCATTCGTAAGGTGTTCCCCGTTACTCCCGAAGTCATGAACGGTTATGCTGATATTCTCGGTGTTCCGCTTTGGGAAGCACTTCTTACTCCCACAAAAATCTACGTTAAATCCGTCCTCGCTCTCGCCGAAAAATTTAACGTCAAAGCCGTTTCTCACATTACAGGCGGCGGTTTCTATGAAAATATTCCCCGCTCCCTCCCTAACGGTAAAAAAATCGTTATCGACCGCACTGCCCTCAATATTCCTCCCGTTTTCTCCCTCATTAAAGCTAAGGGCGATATCCCCGAAAGAGATATGTTCAATACCTTTAACATGGGAT
>CAJGEB010000144.1 GCA_904502045.1 uncultured Oscillospiraceae bacterium | reverse complement strand
GACGTAGTGCTTGCGCGCGAAGCGGTGGGACATACGGTGGATATAGAGGTACAGCGAGCGGGTAAGTTCGTTTACAAATACCGTACCGACGGAATGATAGTCGCGACTCCGACGGGGTCCACAGCTTATTCAATGTCGGCGGGGGGACCCGTGTGCGACCCTGAAGCCAAGCTTATGATAGTAACACCGGTGTGTCCCCATTCGCTGTTTTCGCAGTCGGTAATATTTTCGGATAAAGAGGTGATAACTCTGAAGGCTGCGGGCGGAGGCAGAGTTGCGGTAGTCGCTGACGGGGAACCGGAAACGGTAATTGAGGAAAGTGATTTTGTAACTATACGGGAATCGGAAAAGAAGGCCTGCTTTATAAGGCTTAGGGAGAAAAACTTTTACGAAACCTTTAATCAGAAATTTTCTGAGAGGAGATAGAGCTGTGAAAAAGGAAAGACATATCAAGATACTCAGTCTGATAGAAAAAAACGCGATAGATACCCAAGAGGAGCTGATGAATAAGCTCAGAGAGAGCGGATTTGAGGTAACTCAGGCGACGGTGTCGAGGGATATAAAGGAATTGCGGCTTGTGAAGATACTTTCCGAAGGCGGAGGCTACAGATATGCGGCTCCCGACAAAGAGGAGAGCGCGATGGAGAACAAGTACCGTGCGATACTGAGGCAATCGGTGCGTGACGTTGACAGTGCGGGGAATATCGTTGTGGTCAAGTGCTACAACGGAATGGCTAATGCGGCGTGCGCGGCGGTGGATTCCATTCACACAGCGGGAATAGTCGGAACCCTTGCGGGAGATGATACCATCTTCGTTTTACTGAAAACAGAGGAAGCGGCATTACAGTTTGCAAAGGAATTCAAAAATTATTACGCATAAAAAGTGCGGAGAAGTAAGAGGTAAGGGATATGCTTTCGAGTCTTTACATACAAAACCTTGCGGTTATAGAAAAGGCGGAATTTGAACTAAAAGAAGGCTTTAACGTTTTTACCGGCGAAACAGGCGCGGGTAAGACTATCCTCATTAATGCGATGAATGCGGTTAGCGGCGGAAGAATATACAAGGATATAATCAGAAACGGAGCCGAAAAAGCAGTAATAACCGCAACCTTCAGCGGAATATCGGAAAAGAAAGCGAAGGAGATAGAGGAGTACGGCTATGAGCTTGAGGATGACGAGCTGATAGTTACCCGTACCATTACTTTAGAGGGAAAAAATATCTGCAGGATAAACGGTCAGCCGGCTACTGTGAGTGTGCTTAGGGATATAACGCAGGGAATGCTCGATATATACGGTCAGCACGACGGCAGAGCGCTTTTGGACGCTCAGGAGCATATCGGGTTCATTGATTCGTACGGCGCCTTGGAGGGCGAAATTGAAGGGTATAAAGAGATATACGATGCGATGAAAAATGCGGCAAGGGAGCTTAAAAAAGCGGAGGAAGATGAGCAGGATAAGGATAGGCTCCGCGATATGCTTGAATACCGCATCAATGAGATAAGCTCTGCAAATTTGCGCGAGGGCGAAAAAGATGAGCTGATAAGACAGCGGGATATAATAAAGAACGCAGAAAAATTAGAGGGACTTTTTGCTCAGGCGCGGGCAGCGGCTTTGGGCGAAGATGACAGCGCAGGAGCTCTTTCAGAGCTCAGTAACCTCGCTGACAGTACAGAAGAGCTTGTGAGGTATTACCCTGAGCTTGAGAAGTGCGCCGAGCGGCTGAGGGAGATATATTACGAAACAGAGGAGCTGTATAGCGATATACGCGGATGCGACAGCGGTGAGGAATATAATCCTGCACAGCTTGATGCGATAGAGGACAGACTTGAGCTTATAAGCCGACTTGAGAAGAAGTACGGCGGAGGAGAGAAAGAGGTACTTGAAAGCCTTGAGGAAGCTCAGAGAAAGCTTGAAGATATAGAGGGCGCGGAAGAGAGAATTGAGGAGCTACGCACCGAAAAAGTAAGGCTTCTGAAAATGGCGGAGGAAAAAGCTGAGGAGCTTTCCCAAAAGAGAAAGAGTACTGCTGAAAAGTTTGCAGAGGCGGTAGTTGAGGAGCTCAGGTTCCTTGATATGCCCAGCGTTATCTTTACCGTTCGCGCAGAGGAAACGGAGCTCACGGCTACGGGTAAGGATTTTATGGAATTTATGATATCTGCAAATCCGGGTGAGCCGCCGAGGGCTATGGCAAAGATAGCGTCGGGCGGTGAGATGTCGAGAATAATGCTCAGCATAAAGAATGCGCTTGCCGATAAGGACGAGATAGAAACGATGGTGTTTGACGAGGTCGATACCGGAGTCAGTGGAAAAGCCGCGCACAAGATAGGTAAGAAGCTGAAATCGGCGTCAAAAAATCGTCAGGTAATCTGCGTGACGCATCTTGCACAGGTAGCGGCGTTCGGCGACAGACATCTGCTCATAAGAAAGGAAACCGAGGAGGGCCGCGCGTTTACGAGGATATATTCCCTTGAGGGGGAGGAGCGTGTGCATGAGATAGCGCGTATCGGCGGCGGAGAGAAGATAACCGAAACTCAGCTGCAGAATGCAAGAGAGATGCTCGAAACCGGAAGAGAAAAATAACAAAAAGGACAGAGAAGGTGAATTTCTCTGTCCT
>CAJGEB010000143.1 GCA_904502045.1 uncultured Oscillospiraceae bacterium | reverse complement strand
TCGGCTCCTCAGCTGCCGTTTGAGGAGCTTCAGCTGCCGGCTGCGTAATCTCCCCTGCATCTGTCGGAGTCTTACTTGCAAGAATCAGCATAAGTATCGGGGGAACGATTCCTATATCAAGCAACGTAGTAACAAGTATTCCTATGAAATATCCTATTCCTGACTCTCCGCCGAAATTCTGGCAAATTCTGTAGTACGCAACAAATTTTACCACCATATACGCAATAGAAACTCCCAACACAACAACAAGTCCAAGTAAAAAGGCTATTAAAAAGGAAACTTCTGCAGTTCCGAAAAATTCCATACTTGAATTTGCTGAAAATTCCATTACCATTATAAACGCCACCATAATTATTGCAAATATTACCGTAACTACGCTCATTACTATATTGAGTACCAGCAACGTAATACCCGTCTTTTTGCCCTTTCCCGTAGGCTCGCTCACTTTACCGAACATATAGTCGCTTGCCACCGGAATCCACGCAAGCCACCCGTTTTTAATATTCCTCTTCTTCGCCATCTTCATAACCGCAATACTTTGCATTATATAAAGTCCTATCGAAGCAAGAAGAATAATACCGTAAATAAACAAAATTATGGTTTCTCCTATTTCAATATAATAATACGGCTCATATATTCCGCTCAAAATCGCCATCAAAATTCCTCCTTTTGTTTCATTGTACTGTATATCGCACCGATTTTCAATCTTTATTTGCGATTTCTCTCTTTCAGCAAATTTTCGCAGAATTCGAGGTCTTCAGGAGTGTTAACTCCGTACATCTGTGTTGAATCCTCTATCGTAAAGGTTCCTATCTTAAAGCCTTTTTCCATCATTATTGCGGGAGCGTCGGTCAGATAGTACTCATTCTGAGCGTTGTTGTTTTTCAGCTCCCCAAGTATGTTAAAGAGCTTCACGCTGTCAAAAACATACACGCCGATATTGAGCTCGGTTATCTCTTTTTGTTCGGGAGTGCAGTCCTTATCCTCCACTACCTTTAAAAAATTACCCTTTTCATCTCGTATTATCCTGCCGTACGCAAGCGGCTTTTCGGCTATTCCCGTGATTACCGTGCAATCATTTTTATCAAGGGTATGCTTTTCTATCGCCGCCATATAAGTTTCCTTCGTCATCAGCGGCATATCCCCGTAGCAAACCAAAACGGGTCCGTCGTATCCCGCAAGTGCATCCTTCGCACACATCGCGGCGTGTCCCGTTCCGAGTTGTCTGTCCTGAAACGCAAAGGTGTACTCCCCGAAGCGCTCCATTATCGCTTCCTTCATATACCCAACCACGATAACTATTCCGTCCTTATCAATAAACGAAAGACTTTCTAAAACGTGTGCCAGCAGCGGTTCCCCGCACGCCTTTCTCATCGCTTTCGGGAGCTCAAACTCCTCAGAATGAAGCCTCTTTCCTTTACCCGCCGCCAATACTACCGCCCTCATACGCTCTCTCCTTAAAAATATTTCCATATTGTTGATTTATTCACAGCTTTAATATATACTTTAATTATATTATTATATTTTTTCGTTTTTTGCAATAATTTTCAAGTTTAACTCCACTTTTATTATATCTTACTCGAAAGGAATGTGTACCATGAAATTTTTGAAATTTTTTGCTGCATTACTCGCTGTCCTGTTTATTTTATCAGGCTGCGGAGCTAAGTCCGGGAACGCTTCGGGAGCTCATTTCGGAACCTTAGACTACAACTACAAGGATGCAAGCTCAGAGGCCGGCTCCGCAATGACCGAGGAAAATATCGCCGACAGAAAAATTATCTACACCGCTTACGTCAATATGGAAAGTACCGGCTACGATGAGAGCTATGAAAAGATAAAGGCACTCATTACCTCTTCAAACGGATATATCTCGGAATCCAGCTACACCGGCCGCGGAATCAACAGTACCCACAAAGAAAGATACTGCAGCGTTACTGCACGAATTCCCGCCGAGAGCTACTCGGCATTTCTTGACGGGATGTCCGACGTCGGCAAAATCACAGCTCTTACCGAGCACACCGCCGACGTTACCGCATCTTACTACGATTACGAGGCACGCATTGCCGCCTTGGAAGTACAGGAAGAACGCCTTCTTGCTATGCTTTCCGAAACTAAAGATATAAACAGCCTCATTTTAATCGAGGAGCGGCTTTCCGAGGTTAGATACGAGATTGAAAACTATGAGTCCTCTCTGAATTACCTCAAAAACGCCGTTGACTACTCTACCGTTGTAATATATCTTGATGAAGTCATATCCTCTTCTTCCAACATCGGTCAGCAGATACTTGGCGCTTTGCAGTCCGGTTGGAACGGTCTTGTCAACGGGTTCGCCCAATTCTTCGTATGGTTCTTCAGCGCTCTGCCTACGATAATTATTATTGCCGTTGCGGTGATTATCATAGTTAAAATAGTCAAAAAACAGCTCAAAAAGAGGCTGCCCGCACCTACTGCCGATACTCCCGCTGCTCCCGAAAAGGAACCCGAACAAGATTAGTAAAAATGCCGTCCGATTTTTCGGACGGCTTATTTTTTAAAACATTATCTGTCCCGTTATAAACGATACCCCTTCTTTTTGAGGAATATCCGCAATATCGGGAATACTTCCGCAAATTATCGGCGAATTCGCGTCGTGCGCTGCGGCGTTTTGCTTTACAAGTATCTCGCCGTGATTTGCATAGCAGTACACACAGCCGCACGGACAG
>CAJGEB010000142.1 GCA_904502045.1 uncultured Oscillospiraceae bacterium | reverse complement strand
GTTTTTCCCCGTCACTATCGCTTGGCTGGAAATAATCTTCAGAATTTTTGTTATCAAAACCTTCAGCAAGGGTATTCTCATCTCCCTGTTGTTCGCTTGTACTAACGGTCTTATAATGTATATTCTCAGTACAATTTCATCGTCTGCTAAGGCTAACCGGATAATCGGCGGCTCTCTCTGCGGACTCGTTACCCTTTGGTTCGGTACTCAGCTTGTTTACCACAAGATATTCCGCGTTCTCATTTCGGTGAATTCCATCGTTTTGGGCGCAGGACAGGTAGTCTTTTTCTGGAAACAGGCGCTTTTAGGTATCGCTAAAAGTATTCCCGCTCTCCTTTTGTCTTTTGTTCCTTTTGTTCTTTACATCATTTTCTGCAAAAGAAAAAATATGTTTAATAAAGGAACCCTCCGCCAGAAGATAGCCGCGGGTATTGCTTCCCTCGTTTTCTATCTCTTGTCCTTGGCAATGATATTTATCGGCGGAAGATCCCCTCTCTCTGCTTACAACGTCTATTTTGAGGAAAATATCATAGATATCGCTGCGGAGCGCCTCGGCGTTTACACCGCAAGCCGCCTCGATTTTGAAGATTACCTTTTCAAGAGATACGGCTCATTTGTTCCGCCTGTGGATCCCCCTCCTCTCGACCCTCCTTCCTCCTCGGAAGAGTCAAGCGAGTCGTCGCAGGAGTCCTCCGGAAATGAGTCCTCGGAAAGCGAGTCCTCCACGCCCGAAAAACCCATCGTCTACGGCGATAACGCTCTTGACATCGACTTTTCCGCCGTTACGTCAGAAAAGCACCAAAAGGTAGTCGATTCCCTTAACGCGTACTTCGCTTCCCAGTCCCCCACAAAGAAAAATGCATATACCGGTATGTTTGAGGGCTGCAACCTTATCTATATCGTTGCTGAGAGCTTCTCAAGCTACGTTATTGATGAGGAGCGCACTCCCACATTATACAAAATGGCTAACGAAGGCTTCGTATTCAACAACTTCTACAACAGCCTTTGGGGAGTAAGTACCCTCGACGGAGAGTACGTTGCCTGCACAGGTCTTATCCCCAAAAGCGGTGTCTGGAGTATGTACCAGTCCCACCAAAACTACCTCCCCTTTACCCTCGGAAATATCTTCAGTGAACAACGCGGACTTACCTGCCGCGCTTACCATAACCACAGCTATAAATACTACAACCGCCACCTCTCGCACCCCAATTTAGGATACATTTTTAAGGCCAAGGGTAACGGTCTTGACATTAAACCCACCTGGCCCGAATCCGACCTTGAGATGATGCAGCTCACCATTCCGGAGTATATTAACGATGAAACCTTCCACACCTATTATCTGACGGTAAGCGGTCACATGAGCTACACTTGGATAGGTAACTCAATGGCGTCGAAAAATAAGCAGTACGTCAAGGACCTCCCCTACTCTCAAGAAGCTCTCGCTTACCTCGCCTGTAATATGGAGCTTGAGTTCGCGATGCAGTATCTGATGGAGCAGCTTGAGGAAGCCGGTATCGCTGAAAATACCGTTATCGTGCTCAGTCCCGACCACTACCCCTACGGTATGGAAAAATCCGCTCTCGACGAGCTTGCCGGACATGAGATAGACGAAAACTTTGAGCTTTACAAAAACACCTTGATAATCTACAAAAAAGGTATGGAGCCGATAACCGTCGATAAGCCCTGCAGCAGTCTTGATATTCTCCCGACGGTACTCAACCTGTTCGGATTTGACTACGATTCAAGGCTCCTCAGCGGCAAGGACATCCTCTCCGACAGCGAAGGACTCGTTATCTTTAACACCCGCAACTTCATTACCGAAAAGGGTAAGTTTGTAGCTTCCACCGGCGAAATTATCGGTGACCTCACGGAAGACGAGGTCGACCGTACCCTCAAAATTATCAACAACAAGTTCTACTACGCCGCAAAGCTGCTCGAAACCGACTACTACCGAGCCGTATTTAATAAATAGCTCACTAAGTAAGGATACTTTTCACCGCCTGCGAAAAAGCAGGCGGTTTTTGTTTGCTTTATTCCTTACCATATATGGTCTAAAAAGTCCATATATGGTCGTTTTATTGCTTCTCAAAAGGCTACACTAAATGTGAAAGTATTTTTGGGAGGGGTTAGTATGAACACACGAAAAGCTGTTGCCAACAGATTACTCGAGCTTTGTGAAGAAAAAAGATTATCTGTTAATGCACTCGCAAGAATATCAGCAGTCCCACCTTCGACTTTAAAAAATATTATTAACGGCGGAAGCCAAAACGCCGGTATTGTTACTTTGAAAAAAATATGCGACGGGCTTGATATCTCCTTAGCCGATTTTTTCAATACCGAAACCTTTAAATCTTTAGAACAGGAAATTAAATAGTTTGCACCGCCTGCGAAAAAGCAGGCGGTTTTTGTTTTCCGCTTTTTGTTGACTCGTTTCGACAAATATATTATAATGTATTAAATATTGCTATCACCTAACAAAAGGAGCTGAATGAATGGAAAAAAATAAGTCCCAAAAAAGACGCTTCGGCGACCGCAAGGACGGTACTTTGGTGAGTGACATTGATTCAATGCACTTTATAACTCCGCTTCTGTACCCGAACCGTTGCGATAACGAAGCTTATATTTCCGAAAAAATCGATATTACTAATATAAACAAATGGCTTGCTGAGAAAAATAAGGATATCGAAACCTTCCCCTACACCCTCTTCCACGTTATCGTTGCTGCGATGC
>CAJGEB010000141.1 GCA_904502045.1 uncultured Oscillospiraceae bacterium | reverse complement strand
TCGTTCTTATTTTACTATAACAGATCAGCGCGACCTCTATACAGCTAATATTGACCCGTCTGTAATCGGAGAATTCAGCGTATGCGGAGCGATGTTCCGTTTGGGAATCGTTTCCGAGGCAGAAAACACTGTCGAGGTAGCCTACACCGACGTAGATACCTTTACTCAGAATTCTAACTATTTGGCATACAATTATCCGTTTGCCTATGTAACGAAGTTTAGATATAACTTTATCGGGGATAAGTATGAAGGCGATGCTGACTTAGTAATAACCTCCGGAAACTCTGCAACCGGCGATTACACTAAGGCAAATAAGCTGTTCTTACACTCATCTAATCCCTATTCTGACGTATATCAGAAGAATAATACCCGCGATGCTTGGCTTGCTTCATACATAGAAAGCGGAGCAAAGACTAAGAATATCGGCGGAAAAGATTTCTCGGTAGGAGAGAACACTATCGTATCTACTCTGCCGACCGGAAGCGGATATCTTGACGGCGGAATTTTTGTAAATATTTTTGACGGAGTAATGAAGGAATTCGGAATCATTGAAGAGGATGAAGGATGGGTAGACGGAAAGGTAATTTCCGATACCAAGGAAATCGTCTTTGACTACACTAACGATAATTTTGTAGTAGATACCGATAAAGTTGATGTATTTGCAGGAAAGCCTCATGGCAGCGCAAACGGCGGAAGCTTCTCGGTAACTACTGAGAATGACCTGGCTGCAGTATCTATTATGGCGGTCAAGGAAGATGAAGATAAGATCGAAAGTGCAACGAGCCTCTTCATCTACGCGATGGGAAGATGCGCAAACAATGCAAGAACTGCACCGGCAGGAACCGCAACCGCTGATGGACTCGGAGCTCCTCCTATAATATACGAGGATATCCGCGGAACCTTGTCCCTTACCAGTGAGCAAGAGAACATTAAGGTTTGGGGACTTAACCATACCGGTGAGCGCAAGAAGGAAATGGCGGTAGAGAAAACTGCTACAGGATTTGATATCACCATCGGCGGATACTGCTACTATGAAGTAGAAGTTGTTGCTTAAAAAATAACAAGGAATCTCCCTCGTGGTTTAACGGGGGAGATTTTTTAATACGGTGGAAATTTACCCTGAAGCTATAAAGAATATTTTGTCAAAAAACAATACGGCGGAGTCGCTATCGAAGTTTTAAATCGCAAAATTTTGCGATTTAAAACAAAAAGCCGATCTATGATCGGCTTGGGTCAAGACGTAGTCTTGACGTTCGATAGCGACTCCGCCTAAATTTACGGGGAAAATCAATTTTGTACTCTGACAACGGAACCTACGGGGAAGGAGCATGGGCAAGGGATTTTAACGAGCATGTGAGGATGATTTGCGGTAGAGATATCATCGCCGTCGCCGGTGATAATACGCTGAATGGTGAGGTTATAAGGAGGTAAACCGGGAGCGAGGATTTCCACTTCATCACCGACGGAGAAACGATTTTTTTCTAATAAAGAGAGCATACCGTCAGAATAACCGTTAACAGTAGCAACGATATCCCAATTGCGAATATAGCCGGCGCTGGGGTATTCTTGAGCGTCATCGGAAGGGCCAAAGAAGAAACCGGGATAATAGGGACGATGGCTTACTTTATCGAGCTCGTCCAAGAAATAAGGTTCAGGCTTGTAGTTATCGGGATCGCGCAAAAACGCATCAATAGCACAGCGATAAACGTTGGTTACTACAGCAGAATAGTAGGCGGATTTAGCGCGACCTTCTATTTTAAGGCTATCAATACCTGCAGCGACTAATTTATCAATATGAGAGATCATACATAGATCTTTTGAGTTGAGTATGTAGGTACCGTTGGTGTCCTCGGAGATGTCAAAGTATTGCCCTGGACGGCGCTCTTCGAGTAAGGAATACTTCCATCTGCAAGGTTGAGAGCAGGCGCCGCGGTTAGGATCACGGTTTAAGAGGTACTGAGAGAGAAGGCAGCGTCCTGAAAAAGATACGCACATGGAACCGTGAACAAAAGCCTCAATTTCAAGATTGGGATTAGTTTTGTCGCGGAGTATTTTAATTTCCTCGAGTGAAAGCTCACGGGCGAGAACAACGCGCTTAGCTCCGAGGTCGTAAAAAGCATTTGCGGCGAGATGGTTTGTAATTCCGGCTTGTGTTGAAATGTGTATATCAACATCGGGAATTATTTTTTTAGCGGTAGTCAAAACACCGATGTCCGACACAATAACGGCATCTACATTACACTCTTTTACGCAACCAAAGAAATCGGGTAACTGTTCGACGTCTTCGTGGCGGGGAATAATATTACACGCAAGGTAAAGGTTAACACCTTGACTGTGGCAAAAATCTGAAGCTTGCTTTAATTGCTCAAAGGAAAAGTTAGCAGGCGATGCGCGCATACCAAAAGACTTTGCACCGAGGTATACAGCATCGGCACCGAAGGTAACAGCGCTGAAGAGAGCCTCCGGATCGCCTGCGGGTGATAATAATTCGGGGCGTTTAGGGAAACTGGACAAAATGGATCCTCCAATCAAAACTACTCCGCAGAAGAAGACTGCGCGAGCTGTTCGTTTACTTTTTCGGCTGTACGGATATTTTCCTCATGTTGCTTGAGGGTTTTAGCGTAGTAGTATTCGCCGGTCTTATCGCTTACAAAGTAGTAGTAGCTTGTATTTGCGGGATAGAGAGCCGCCTTAATAGCATCGAGTCCGGGATTTGAAATCGGACCTATCGGCAGTCCCTCACAGACATTGGT
>CAJGEB010000140.1 GCA_904502045.1 uncultured Oscillospiraceae bacterium | reverse complement strand
AGGAGTTCCGCAGTCAATTCTCCCGCCCTCTCTTTGAGCCCTTTTATTATCGCTCTTTTCAGTTCGGAATCCCCTTCAATTACGGCTTCGGTTTTATTCACCGCTACAGCTGTTTTTTCTGTATTCTGCGGTAAATTTTCCGCAAAAGCTATATACTCCTCGAAGTTTTCGTCCATATCATGAAGGGCGCGGTAGGCTCGGTATATCTTCATCATATCGGCAGAATGAGGATTCATTATTGCAGCGGAAAGTCCGCGTTCGAGGGCTGACGCAAAAAACGCTCCGTTTATTACATCTCTCTGAGGGAGCCCGAAGGATACGTTTGAAACTCCGAGTGAGGTGAGCGCACCCAGCTCCTTTGATATCAGCTCTACCGCTCTCAGCGTTTCCTTTGCGGCTCCTCTTTCTGCGCTCACCGCAAGACACAGCGGGTCAAATATAAGGTCCTTTTTCTCGATACCGTACTGCTTCGCTCTCTCAATTATCCTTTTCGCTATCCCAACCCTGTCCTCTGCTTTTTCGGGAATTCCGTTTTCGTCCAAGGTGAGCGCAACGACAAGTCCGCCGTACTTTTTCACAAGCGGAAATACCGCATCCATACTCTCGCTCTTTCCGTTTACGGAGTTCACCATCGCCTTACCGTTATATCTTCTCAACGCTGCTTCCATCGCCTTCGCGTCAGAAGTATCTATCTGCAGCGGCAAGTCGATTACCGCCTGCAGCTCAGCAGTAACCCTTCTCATCATTTCAGTTTCATCTATTTCGGGAAGTCCCACGTTGACGTCTAAAATATGGACTCCCCTATCCTGCTGCTTAAATCCCTCCTGCAAAATGTAACCGATATCACGGCTCCTCAGCGCCTCTTTAAGCAGCTTTTTGCCCGTCGGATTTATCCTCTCGCCTATCAAAATCGGAGCTTCTCCGAATTTCACCGCGTGGGTATAAGACGACACGCAGGATATATTTTTCTTCTCTGTTTTTTTTGCGGGAACCCCTTGCAATTTCTGCACTAATTTTCGGATATATTCCGGATTTGTTCCGCAGCAACCGCCCGCACCGTGTGCGCCGCTCCTCACCATTTCGGCAGTAGCCTCAGCAAACTCATCCGCAGAAATATCGTAAACGGTTTTGCCGCCCTCATTTTTCGGCATACCCGCATTAGGCTTTACAAATACCGGTACCGACGCATTTTCAAGGTACTCGTCAACGATACCCGCAAGCTGCTTCGGTCCGAGCGAGCAGTTTACTCCTATCGCATCGGCGCCCATTCCCTCAAGCATCGCTACCATCGCCGCCGGCTCGCTTCCCGTCATCAGCTTACCGTCTTCGCTGTACGAATTAGATACAAATACCGGCAGCTCACAATTTTCCTTCGCCGCAAGCAACGCCGCTTTCGTTTCGTAGCTGTCATTCATCGTTTCAATGAATATTAAATCCGCACCGAACTGCGCGCCCAATTTTATCGTTTCGGCAAATACTCCCACAGCTTCCTCAAAATCAAGGTCCCCGTAGGGCCTCAGCAGTCTACCCGTCGGTCCCACGTCAAGAGCTACAAACTTTTCGCCCTTGTTTACCGATTCCTCTCGCGCCGCCTTTGCATTCAGGACGGCTGCTTTAATTATTTCACTCAGCTCCTGTGCGGAAAACTTCAAAATATTCGCGCCGAAAGTATTCGTGCACACAACGTTACTTCCTGCATCGTAGTAGCTTTTGTGTATCTCTTTTATCACTTCAGGATGAGAAATATTCCACATTTCAGGATGTTCTCCTGCAGAAAGTCCCCTTTCCTGCAAAAGAGTACCCATTCCTCCATCCAAAAACAGCACGTTATTTTTTATATATTCCCTTATATCCATCTTCAAAACTCCTAACCCTGCTCTGCACGGCTTATTCCGATTACCGCCGTTACCGATTTCGACGGCGACATAAGCAGACTTTGATTTAGGGATACCCCAATCTTCTTTGACGCATCAAGAACTCTGATCATATCTCCCTGCGCTTCAAGAGGAAAGTCCCCGTACCCTGCGCTGAAACGCGGACGCGTCTTTTTCCCGCACGCTTCCGCCGCAAGTTTCACCTCATTATTCAGCTCATCACACAGCGCCTCTATCCTTTCGGCTCCTATCGCCTGAAAAATAAGCGCTTTCGTCGGAGAAATACTCCCATATTTAGCTATAAGCCTGTCTATTTCAATTCCAACGGTAGCCGCAAATATCACGGCACTGCTGCATCCGCTCAGATTTTTTGCAAGCGCTGAGGAGTGCACCTTCATAAACCCGAAATCCACCTCTTCACCGCTTACCTTAACCTCAAATTCGCTCCTGCAGGTCCTGTAGCTCAGCTTACCGCAAAGCTCCTTTTGACACTGCTCTATTATGCAAAGGATATCCTCTGAACTGCCGCGCATTCCCGCATAGCGCAATATCTCAAAGGTATTATATTCCGGCTCCGAGTAGCTCTTTACCGTTACCGCACTCATCCCAAAATCTCCGAAAGATTATCCTTTATCTTTCCCGCGACGTCAGGCTTATTCATCGAATATACATGCACGTTTGTGATACCGTTTGCGTAGAGGTCTATTATCTGATCCGTCGCATACGCGATTCCCGCCTGCTTCATAGCAGCAGGTGAATGTCCGAATTTGTCCACAAGACTCTTGAATCTTTGCGGCATAAAGGAGCCCGACAGCTTCATTGCACGCTCCACCTGATTTGCATTGGTAATCGGCATTATTCCCGGAATTATCGGTACCGTGTTTCCCTCCTCTCT
>CAJGEB010000139.1 GCA_904502045.1 uncultured Oscillospiraceae bacterium | reverse complement strand
TCGGATGTTTAGCAATATTACTGCTTTTGTTCGGAATATCGGCAAAGATATTGAATACGGCACTCAAAGCGCAGGACACTCTGGGAACGTATATCTGTGTGGGAGTGTTTGCGATGTTTACGTTTCAGACGATACTCAACGTGGGAATGTGCCTGAGCGTACTGCCCGTTATAGGAATAACGCTTCCGCTGATAAGTGCGGGCGGAACCTCTGTTGTTACAATGTATGCGGGACTTGGTCTTGCTTTGGGAGTATATTCACAAGGCAAGAGGTCGATATTTGACAGAGGCTGGTAGCGGATATTGTGATATAATAAAGGGGGAACCGTTTTGAGAGTTCCCCTTTTTATTTTTTATTATTTGGGGATAAATACTTTGAATTTAGATAAATTTTTAAAAAATGTTTGCAGAAATGAGTATAGTATGTTAATATAATTAAGTGTGATAAAAAATAGGAGAGAAGGCGAGCGGCTTGAAAAAGTATTTCAGAAAAGGAATTTTTGACAGAAGTGACGGATGGCGCTTAAGAAAGGTTCCGATGGTTTTCAGTATAATGCCTGTTATTATGAGAACAAGACTTGACTCTCAGAATTTATATGAAGATGATATCTCGATAGAAGCAGTAGAAGCATTTATAAAGGAAAAGCGCGAGGAGATTCCCGGACTTTCGATAATGCACGTAATAGTAGCGGCAACGGTAAGGATGTTTTCGCAGCGTCCGTACCTTAATCGGTTTGTAGTATACAATAAGCTGTACGCACACGATAATATAACGGTATCAATGGCTATAAAGAAGAATCTGACGGATGACGGCGAGGAAACGATAATAAAGCCTGAATTTGAGCCGGAGGATACTCTGCAGGACGTTGTGAGAAAGTTTAACGCTGCATGGGAAGAGTCCAACAAAGAAGGAAAGAACAATTCCACCGACAAGGTTGGGGGACTTTTGGCTTATTGCCCGACCTTTTTGATAAGATTTATAGTATGGATACTGCGCGGTCTTGATAATATCGGATTAATGCCGAAAGCGATAATCAAAGCGAGTCCGTGGCATTCGAGCGTATTTATAACAAACGTGGGCTCCATCGGAATCGGTCCGATATATCACCATCTCACCGAGTTCGGTACCTGCGGAATGTTTATTGCAATGGGTAAAAAGATACGCACGAAAAAGTACGATATGGACGGAAACGAAACGGTAGAAAAGACCATCGGAATAAAGATAGTAACCGACGAGCGTATCTGTGACGGATACTATTATGCGCTTACAATGAAGATGTTCAAGAAGTACATGCAAAATCCCGAGCTTTTACTTAATCCGCCTGAGAAGGTAGTCGTGGACGACGGCGTTGGAAAAAAGAGAATAGACATATAAAAAGAACCCCCGAAGAATAGTCTTCGGGGGAATTTTTTTGAATTATCAGAAAAGATGATACTGCATAGCAAAGGAAACAAAAACGATAGCTACGATGGAAATGAGCTTGATGAGGATGTTGATGGAAGGACCTGCAGTATCTTTGAAGGGGTCCCCCACGGTATCACCGACCACAGTAGCTTTGTGTCTTTCGCTGCCTTTACCGTTTTCGGATTCCTGTTCAATGTGCTTTTTGGCGTTATCCCAAGCGCCGCCTGAATTTGACATCATAATTGCAAGAACAAAGCCGGTAATGGTAACGCCTGCGAGCATACCTGCAACACCGTTGACTCCGAGGATGAGTCCGACGACGATGGGGGAAACTACTGCTAAAACAGCGGGAAGTATCATACCCTTTTGAGCGGATTTCGTGCAGATGTCAACACAAGCGGAGTAATCGGGATCGGCGGTTCCGTCCATAATTCCGGTAATAGCAGAGAATTGGCGGCGCACCTCAAGCGCTACCTTGTGCGCGGCTTTACCGACAGCTTCCATAGCAAGAGAAGAGAAAAGGAAGGGTAACATTGCGCCGATGAAAAGACCGATAAGGGTAGGGGGATTTGTTATGCTGAGGTCAAAGGTGTAGTTGGGATCGAGAATTTTTATCTGATCTATATAAGAAACGATAAGAGCAAGAGCGGTGAGAGCTGCGGAACCGATAGCGAAGCCTTTTCCGGTAGCAGCGGTAGTGTTACCGAGCGCATCAAGAGCATCGGTCCTCTCGCGGACTTCATCTCCGAGGTCAGCCATCTGAGCAATACCGCCTGCATTATCCGCTACGGGACCGTACGCATCGGTAGCGAGGGTGATTCCGAGGGTGGAGAGCATTCCGACGGCGGAGATCGCGACACCGAAAAGTCCCATTGAAATGCTGAGTCCTGAGTCTGATTGTCCTGCAAGATAGAAGCTTGCGAGAACGGAAATTGCGACGATAACGACGGGAATAGCGGTGGATTTCATACCGAGTCCGAATCCGTTTATAATTATCGTAGCAGTACCTGTTTCAGAGGAATCAGCGAGCTTTTTGGTGGGGGAATAGGTGTCGGAAGTGTAATACTCGGTGAAATAACCGATAAGATTACCGGCAACAAGTCCTGCCAAAACGGCAAAGAATACGCCGATATTTTCCATACCGAGAGTAATCTTAACGAGGAAAAATGAAGCTACCGCGATAATGATACTTGAAATATATGTACCTCTTCGGAGAGCGCCTAAAAGTGAGCGCTGGTTAGTAGTTTCTTTTGTTTTTACAAAGAAGGAACCGATTATGGAAGCAAATACACCTAAAGCAGAAAGCAGCATCGGGAGCGCAAAGCCTGCGACTCCGAGACCTGCGGAAACGGCAAGTGCAGCAGCGGAAAGTCTTGCTCC
>CAJGEB010000138.1 GCA_904502045.1 uncultured Oscillospiraceae bacterium | reverse complement strand
TCAAGCGCCATAAGCAGCGCGGGCCAGATAATAGAGTGGAATCTCATTATCTCCTTACCTACGAAATGAACGTCGGCGGGCCAATATTTATCGAAATCGTTGTACTCGTCATTGAGGTAGCCGAGTGCGGTGATGTAGTTTGTGAGAGCGTCTATCCAAACGTAAACGATGTGCTTGGGATCGAAGTCGACGGGAACTCCCCAAGAGAAAGAGGTTCTCGAAACGCAAAGATCCTCAAGACCGGGCTTTATAAAGTTGTTTATCATCTCGTTGAGGCGGG
Organism: uncultured Oscillospiraceae bacterium; assembly: GCA_904502045.1. Lineage (GTDB taxonomy): Bacteria > Bacillota > Clostridia > Oscillospirales > Ruminococcaceae > RGIG8367. Next base: position 2,559 of record CAJGEB010000138.1, on the reverse strand, counting down.
ATTGCGGCTCCATAAAGAGCGGATATTTTTCATAATACTCAACGAGCTTTTCGGAATAGGCGGAGAGCTTGAAGAAATAGGCCTCTTCCTCAGCTTCCTTGACCTCTCTTCCGCAGTCGGGGCACTTACCGTCAACGAGCTGGCTTTCGGTCCAGAACGACTCGCACGGAGTGCAGTATTTTCCCTTGTAAACGCTCTTATAGATATCGCCTTTTTGATAGAGCTTGTCGAATATTTTCTGAACGCTGAGCTCATGGTAGCGGTCCGTGGTTCTGATGAATCTGTCGTTGGAGATATTCATCAGCTTCCAAAGCTCCTTGATACCGCTTACGATATTATCGACGTATTCCTTTGGGGTAACACCGGCCTTCTGAGCCTTTTCCTCTATCTTCTGACCGTGCTCGTCGGTACCGGTAAGAAACATAACATCGTAACCCTGCATTCGCTTAAAACGAGCCATAACGTCGGTAGCTACGGTGCAATAGCTGTGTCCGATGTGAAGCTTATCGGACGGGTAATAAATAGGGGTAGTGATGTAAAATGTTTTCTTGTCCATTGTCAGACCTCCTGAGAATTACGAGTAAAATTTATTGATACTAATAGAGTTTACCACACAAATAAAAAATAATCCATAGTGAATATTTATAAAAATGCAGTAAAGTATAGAAAAATACATACTTTTATTGTATTATATAAGACAGAGCAAAAATAAAGCGACAAAAAGGAGTAAAGAACTTGAAAAACGAAAGGATAAAATATGCGATATCAGCTGCAGCGTCGGCGGTATTTACATTTTTCATACTTGCACTTACCTTCACACAATACGGATTGTATCCGTTTGGAGAGAAGACGCTGTCGTGGTGCGATATGGACCAGCAGGTAGTGCCGATACTTGCGGGAATGAAAAATGCAGATAACTGGATATTCAACTGGGGCAACGCAGGCGGAATGGGATTTTTAGGGGTAATTTTCTTTTTCACATTCAGTCCGTTTTCTGCGATAGTAGCGTTTTACGATGCGGCGGACATAATGCTTGCGGTAAACGTGATAACTATTTTGAAGATAATGATGTGTGCGGTCGGTGCATCAATATTTTTCAGAAAATTTTTCCCGAGATTAGAGATTTCTTTTAATGTTATATTATCGACGTTGTATGCGGTGTGCGGATATTCGCTGATGATGTATCAGATATTGAGCTGGCTTGACACAATGTACTTATTCCCGCTTTTGTTGGTAACGATGAAGATGATGTATGACAAGGGAAATGTCATTCCCTACGCGATATGTCTGTCGGCGGTAATAATCACCTGCTTTTACCTGAGCTGGATGATACTGCTGTTTATAATATTTGCATCGTGGATATATATAAAGGTGTACGGTGAGGAGCGCAAGGGGAAATATGCGTTTAATCTTTTGTCGGGTTCTGTATGCGCGGCGCTGATAAGTATGCCCGTACTGGCTCCTTCATTTTTACAATATCTGCAGTCGGCGAGAGGCGAGAATACCTTAACTGCATTTTTTAACAACGTAGTTACCAATCCGATTGAAACGAAGCTACCGTACATTATGTGTGCGGCGGTGGTAGTGCCGTGCTTATTTGTTGCGGCAGGAAGGATAAAGACTGACGAAAAAAGGCTTAAGGTGCTTTTCAGCGTATTACTTACAGTGCTTTTGCCGATGTTCGTGGAGAAGGTAAACTTAGCGTGGCATACCTTCAGCTACCAAGCGTTTCCGTATAGATTCGGATATATGACGGTGCTTGTTTTACTTGCGATATCAGCAACTGTTCTTGAGGAGCGCGAAGAGGAAAAATCGGTGACGGGTTCGAGGCTGTGGCCGATGTGGAGCGCTTTGGGAATAGCTGCCGTCGCGGGCGGAATGTGGTACTCAAACAAGGTGCTGCAAAACTCGCTGAAAACGCTTGCGAATTACACAGCGACTCTTTGGGGAAGTAAAGAGGCAATGAAAGGGCTCGGAATAATATTTATAATTTTTGCGGTGGTATACGGAATACTTCTGCTGATGAAGAGCAAGAAAATGGTACCGCTCAAAGTTTTTTGTGCGGCACTTGCGGTATTAACCGTGTGGGAGGGTTACTTCAACAGCTCGGTTTATATAGGTTCGGCAGCAAATTCGCCTACGCAATACAACAAGGCGATAACGGCGATGAACGAGCTTATTGAGAAGGATAGCGATGAATTTTTCAGAGTAAAATGCAACTCAAAGATATTTGACGTAAACTGGGTGGGAGCCGCAGGATACGCATCGCTGGGACACTACACCTCTCTCACGGATGAGGACTACCTGTTCGGAATGAAAAAGCTTGGATATTCGGGATATTGGATGGAGCTTGGCTCTTATGACTCCACGTTATTTATGGACAGCCTGCTTTGCAACAAGGTGATACTGAAGGGTTACGCATCGGACGTGTATAAAACGGAGGAGAACGAATATTTTATGCCGCTCGGAGTAGTGGCGTCGGGGAATATTACACAGTATGAATATTTTGACGGCGAGGAGCGTTGTGAATATCAGAATATGATATATTCCGCTATGTTC
>CAJGEB010000137.1 GCA_904502045.1 uncultured Oscillospiraceae bacterium | reverse complement strand
TTCCTCAGAGGATTCCGCTGCATCGGATCCGAAGATTTGAGATGAACCGGAAAGACCTATAGAATCAGCGATTGCATTCACCGATTGACACCCTGACAGCAAAATACTGCTGATTATAAGCAGAGATACAATTATAATAATCTGTATATTTTTGAACATAAAAAAGCCCCTAATGCTTAAATATTATACAAAAAGTATTAAAATAACCTCAGTAATTTTAATATATTTTGCAAATAAAGTCAAGCGAAGGGGTGTGGTTTTAATCGAATTTTAACCGTTTTGTTATTAAAAGGGAGATAAAAAGGCAAAAAAGGGGATTAAAGGATATTAAAGCTGTTGAGAATATCGCGCTGCAAAAGATAGGGGAGTGCCGACTCAAGCATTACACCGTAACGGGTATCGCTGCCGCAGCTAAAGGTAGTTTTCACCGCGATTTCGACGAATTTTGCGGCGCGGTTCATCGCTATCGGAAGGCTGTCGCCGCAAAGGAGTCCGCCGGTGAGGGTGGAGGCGAAGATGTCGCCGGTACCGGGGTAAGAAACGGGAACATAGTCGCAGGAAACGTACCAGAAGCTGCCGTGGTCGCGGTCATAGCCGATATTTGCCATCTCGCCGGAGGCAAGCTCACAGCCGGTAACGACTACCTGTGCCGGACCCTTTTCGCTGAGCCTGAGCAGCATACTCTTAGCTTGCTCGCGAGTGAGCGGACGGCGGGAATACTCCTCACCGAGAAGTATCGCGGCTTCGGTAAGATTGGGGGTAATGACGTCGGCAACGCCCACAAGCTCTTTCATACGGCTGCGTATTTCGGGAGTACAGGTGCGGTAAGGCTTACCGTGGTCGCCCATAACGGGGTCCACCACAGCGAGAGCGTCGGGGTAAGAGGAGTAAAACTCGAGGCAGCAGTCTATCTGCTTTTGGGAGCTTAAAAATCCGCTGTAAATGCACTCAAAATCTATATTCAGCGATTTGTAGTGGTTAAGGCAGGGGAGGATAAAATCGGTAAGGTCGAGCATGGCAACGTCTCCCAGACCGCCGGTGTGGGAGGAAAGTGCGGCGGTAGGAACGGGGCAAACTTGCGCGCCCATAACCGAAAGTATCGGCAGTATTACAGAGAGTGAGCAGCGTCCGAAGCCTGAGAGGTCGTGTATTGCGACGACTCTCGCGGGACGGTTCTCCGATGTATTCAACTTTTTCATAATATCGCTGTCCTTAATAATAATTTGGAAATAATTTTATCACACATTAAAACAAAACGCAAATATTTACCCAAAAAAATTTAAAATATAAAAGAGCAAACGAAAAGTCCGTTCGTATCTTCTGATGCGGACGGACTTTTGGCTTTACGAAAAACGAATATTCAACGCATTTAACAGATAACATCGTCGAGTAAAACCAATAATAGTATTGTTTTTTTTGAAATGAATATTACAGTAAAAATTTTACAGCGAAAGCTGAACGCTGATGTCGTCGTCACGGACTATTGAGCCGGCGGCAGGGAGCGTTTTTGAACGGAACCGGTGAGGATTAGTGAGCAAGTCGTCGGTGAAAGGACGCACCTCGGCAACTATTCCTTTTTTGATCTGCATTACCGCAACTCCCTGAGAGTTTTTGGTAGTCTTTGCGGAGATTGCGGCACTGTTAAATAGCAGGGCCTTGCCGTTAGTGGCTTTGATGAGGAATTCCGCATCGGTGGGAGCGTAGAAAGCAGCTACAAGCGGTGAGGAGTCGCTGAAGGCTCCCACAAGCTTTTTGCGCTTCGTTTTAGTTTCGTAAGCATCTGCCGCTATCTTCGCGACCTTACCGTTTTCGAAGAAGAAGAGAATGTGTCCCTTGTATTCGCTGAGGGCTACCATCTTAACTATCTTCTCATCGGGCTCCATACCGAGCTTTGCGGGGATATAGTCACCGAGAAGGCTTATTTTTGTTTCGGCAAAATCGGCAACGCAGGATTTGTAGGCCTGTTTGTTATCGGTAAAGAAGATGAGTTCGGTGGAGTTTTTCACCTCTTCGGCAAAGACTATCTCATCACCGTCTTTAAGCTTATGCTCGCCGCTCATACGCAGCGAGAGAGCGGTAACCTTTTTGAAATAGCCGTCGCGGGTGAAGAATACGTTGACGGAGTAATCGGGAATTGGCTCGTCCTCTTCGAGTTCGGGCTCCTGAGCATCGTAGAGGATAACGGAGCGTCGGGGTTTTGAGTATTTTGCGGAGATACTTTTGAGCTCCTCGGCGATGGCGTCGAGTACCTTGTTTCTGTCGGACAGCATCTCGTCAAGACGGGCAATATCCGCCTTAAGATTATCCATCTCGTCGGTACGCTTCAAAATGTACTCTCTGTTTAGGTGGCGCAGCTTAATTTCAGCGATGTATTCCGCCTGAAGCTCGTCGATTCCGAAGCCGACCATCAGGTTGGGTATCACTTCGGCCTCTTCCTTGGTTTCGCGGATTATTTTTATTGCCTTGTCAATGTCAAGCAGGAGCTTTTTGAGTCCCTTGAGGAGATGCAGCCGTTCTTTTTTCTTAGCGCGTTCAAAGAAGACTTTTCTTCTGACGCATTCCTCTCTGAAGGCTATCCACTCGCAGATGAGCTCCTTGACGCCCATTACCTTTGGGGAACCCGCGATGAGCACGTTGAAGTTACAGCCGAAGGAGTCCTCAAGCGGAGTCATTTTAAAGAGCTTTGCCATCAATTTGTCGGGATCGGTTCCGCGTTTTATATCTATCGCCAGTTTAAGTCCCGAAAGGTCGGTTTCGTCGCGGACGTCCGATATCTCCCTTATCTTACCCTGCTTTACGAGGTCGACTATCTTATCCATTATCGCCTCAACGGTAGTGGTGGG
>CAJGEB010000136.1 GCA_904502045.1 uncultured Oscillospiraceae bacterium | reverse complement strand
TCAAGCGCCTTTTTCCCTTCTGCGCCCGCATATCCGAAACTTAAATTTTCGACTGCAAATATCTCCACCGTACCGCCTCCTTTACCTCAAATACCGTCGGGAGCATCACAAGTGCTCCATACGCAACGTATCCCAAAACCGAAGCCGCTCCCGTCGGTGCCGAAGCTATCTTCGGATAATACTCGACCCAAAATCCGCCGGACGCTGTTACCCCAACCGTTACCGAAAACAGTAAAATTACCGCCAAGGTTACTGCCCCGTCAACTGCACTGAACCTATACCGCGAAAAAAAGCTCCTCTTCCCTTCGCCGTACCCGCGCGACTCCATACTGTCCGCCGTTATTATCCCGTTTTCTATTCCCCAAACACTCACTATTGCAAACGCACTCAATCCTCCGCGTATTTTATCTATTATATTATCCTCTCTGTATACTCCCATACCCTTCTGCGCATCAATCGTTTTACGCATCTGTCTTGTGAAAAGCGAAGTGTACCGCAGTGCCATTGATATTAAAAGAGCGAGCTTTGGCGATACTCTTCCGAAAAGGTAGGTTATTTTTTCCCCCGTCATTATCTGTGAAAAGGAGATAAACCAGTACACTGCCGACACAAGCGCCACCGCAGATACCGCTCCGTAGCAGACTGCTTCAAGTGTAACAGGCGCATCGTTTATCATAAACAGTACTGTAGCTCCGCTTCTGTTGACTACGGGATTTATCACCGTCAAAATCAGCAGCAGTCCCAGCAGTCCCGCATGAGTTTTTGCACTTTTACTTTTATTACGCAGCGTAAAGTACGCCGCCGAACCGAAAAGCGACAGCAGCGCTATTACCGAATTCATACTGAACATCACTACCGCTGCAACGGCTAAAAAGTACACCGCCGCCACCGCGGGATTTCGCTCCTCTAATCTTCCCATTGCCCTTTCCCGTACTCTTTCTCTAAATCTTTACCCGCATCACAGCTGTATAGCCACTCCACCACATCTCCGTCCCCCAGAATTAAGCTATCGCTTCCGACCGACGCCTTCTCGCCGTTTACTCTGTATACCCAGCCCGAAAGCTCCCCTGCCGCAAACTCTCGCAGATGACCTATCTCCGAAATATATCCGCCCGACGCATTAACAGCTATCTTCTCTCTCTTTGCCGCACGGATAAGCACGTCGTAGACCGTGTCCCCTCTCGCTATCTCCACCTCTTGCTTCGGGAGTATCACACCGTCCTCAGCTCCGCTCGTAAGGCTCGTTTTTCCCACCGCCGCATCGCAGCGTATCGTCAAGGTGATACTTCCCACAGCTTCGCTTCCGAGGCTTTCGTAGGAATAATAATCCTCTGTACTTTTTATATCCACGCAGTAGTTGCCCACCGCAAGCGCCGCGGAAACTATCAAAACAAAAATACAGTTTTTAGCATTACCCCTTTTCGTCACAAAAAGTACAAAAGTCACAGCGGCAGCCGCGGCGCCTATTCCGACAAACACCCACAGCTTGTAGTTCGGAAAAGCATCTCCTTCTGTTTCTTCAGATGCGGAGCTTTCAGGGAGTCCCCCCTCTTTTTCTTCAAAAATATAAAGTGAGCCGCCCTCGTCCATAATCTCCAGCGCAACCAACGCACAAAGCGCCTGAGAAGCCGACATCTCATTCGGCGCCGTGCCTTTTGTGTGACTGAAGGAACCGTCCTCTTTTTGATATTCAAGTACGACGCTCATTGCATCCGTTCCGTTTTTGATGAATCGCTCGTCTTCCGACGCATCTATTCCGAGTGATGCAAGTGCAATTACCGTCTGGGCTGCACTCTCGCAATTTTCCTGCCCGTAGCTTGAGTATCCTCCGCTCGCCATCTGACTCTCCGACAGAAATTCCACGGCACCGTCTATCACCGCGGCTGCTTTCTCATCTTCTCGGTAAACCGCAAGCGCCTGCAATACCATCGCCGTCACGTCTACGTCGGACTTATTTCCCGAAAGCGCCCAACCGCCGTCAGAAAGTACCCGCCCGGCCAGCTCATCCACTATATCCTCCGCGCTGTACTTTGCACTCGTTACTCCGTTGTTCAGAAGATGCAGTCCAAACACCCAGCTCATTATTCCCTGCTCGCCTATCTCTTCGTCCGCCGCCGATTTTACGAATGCGTCGTCCTTTTTCCCCGCGGCAGTAAGTGCAAGTGCGTATTTCAGCCTTGTTACCGCACCGTTTATCTCCGCGTTTTTGAGTCTTTCCGAAAGCTTTTCGCCGAATTCACTTAGCTCGTACTCCCTGCCGAGCGAGAGTATATACCATATCGCTCCGTCATACTCCGCAAACTCGTCACTCTTCATCCACTCCGAGATACTCTTACCTCCAAGCGCTCCCTCTTTATATTCAATTATCCTTTCAATCGCACTCTTTCTAATTCCCTCGGACATAGCTTTAGGCGCAGCCGACAAGCTCGGTGCGCCTACTAATATCATTATTACGCTGAGTATTACCGATAAAAAAAGCTTACTCCTACTTTTCATCTCTCTTTTTTACACAAATCACTGCCGCTGCCGACAAAAGCATTAAAGCTCCTGCCGCGCTCACGAATGATACCTCTCCTGTCTGCGCCGAGTCTTCGGTTATCTCTGCAACACACACCGCGGGAACAAGTACCTCGTCCCCCGCTCTTGCACTTATTACGACGCTTCCTCTCTCCTCTATCTTGAGGACCGCCTTACCCTCTGCATCGGTCTTTACTCCGCAAACCTCTCCGTCAATGAGTATCTCCGCGTCTGCAAGAGGTTCTGTCACGGGAGCCCAAGTTTCATCAAATCCTGCGGTGTAAAGGGTAACACTAAACTCCTCGCCCTTTTTCGCAGTTACCTTTCCCTCATCAAAATAGCTGTATACGTCGGAATATCCCGCCGTATC
>CAJGEB010000135.1 GCA_904502045.1 uncultured Oscillospiraceae bacterium | reverse complement strand
TTCATCGACGGTAACCTGAACGTCGTCGGAGAGACCGTAGTAGAAGCTGGAAACTCCGTCTGCGTGGAGAATTTCGACTGCATTACCCCAAAGAGTATCTTGGAAAACATCAACGACTGTACCCGCTGCACAGGAGTAAACGGTAGCTCCAAGCTCGGCTTTGATATCGACTCCGTTGTGGGTGCGCCATTCGTTGAGAGTTTCGTTTTTAATCAGTTCGCCATCGCTGAAATCCAAAATAATGTCGCCTGAAACGGGGAGGGTATAAACGGGAGTGGTTTGGGAGGGTACAAAAACTTCCGAATTTTGAGAGCCTTCATCCGAGGTGGAGCTCTGTGAGGGAGGGTCGTAGCTGCTTGAGGAGCTTTCAAGTGAGGACTGAGGATCCTTAGGAATATCGGAAATGTTTCCGCCTACACCGGTAGTACCGGAACCTGAATATTCCCAAGAGAGCTCGTAGTCGGAGCCGGAAGGTGAGAGAGCACCTATGGTACGGTCGATAGCTACCCAAGCAGCAATACCGACTCCGGTAAGGCATACGGCAAGCATAGCGTAAAAGCCTTTGCCTAAAATAAAGTCGCTGAACTTACTCTTTTTTGGAGTTAACATAAAATATCTTCCTTTCTTTTGCGGTAGGTAAATCTTTGTAGATATTTTGCGCACAATAGGAAGCTTTTATGCAAGACGAGCAGTGTGAAGGGATATAAAAAGTTTTATATTTCTAACTATTAAAATTAAGTATTGATAAAAAGAAATTAAAAGCAAATTAATAAAAAACAGCACAGTTTTATATAAAAGGCAGTATAAAATAGATATAAAAGTATATACATTTTGAAAATTAAGTGTTATAATATGTATGAATAGAATGAGTAAAGAAAAATAAGAATGAAAATTTTAGGGGAGTAGTGCAAATGTTACCGTTAGAAAGACTGGAAATAGGCGAAAGCAAGAAGAGGATACTCAAAAATATATTTGACAAAAAAGAGATAACGAGAGCGGAGCTTGTAAAAAATGTTGAGCTGAGTAATCTTACCGTTACGAAATTGGTAGGAGAATTGATAAAGCAGGGAATAGTCGTGGAAAGCGGATCGGTTTCATCTGCAGTAGGAAGGCATCCTGCAATGCTTAAGATAAATCCTGATTATAAGTATACGATAGGGATAGATATCGGCTCATACAGTGTAAAAATAGGAGTAATAAAGCTTAACGGCGAGATTCTTGAATATGAAGAGCTGAAAAATACTTATGTGAGTTCTATGTCGGAAACGATTTCGATAGACGATATGTGCGAATATATAAAAGGGTTAATGAAGAAGTATGGCAGAGAAAAGTTTATCGGAATCGGAATCGGAATAAGCGGAATAGTTGACTGTATTGAGGGTAAGGTAGTATTTTGTCCCAACATCAGGGGATATAATGAGTGCAGACTTGCGGATGAAATAAGTGAAAAGGCAGGTTTGCCGGTTATAGTAGACACAACGGCAAGGAATATGGCGTTTGCTGAGATGTATTTCGGAGCAGGAGAAGGAATTTCCAATCAGGTATTTATGAGTTTGGGACACCGTACTATTTCTTCGGGACTTGTGGTGGATTCAAAGCTGTTCAGAGGAGCTAACGGATTTGCAGGTGAGATAGGACACAACAGAGTAGAGAGAAAGGAAGGTTCTGTATGTACCTGCAGTAATTACGGATGTCTTGAGCTCAGCGCTACAATGGCGATGGTGATAGGGAAAATTTCAAGGGAACTGAAAGCGTTTCACGGATATTCCCCTGCGAAGCTGATAATTAAGGATTTAGACAGTATTAATCCGGACGAGATAGTTGAAAGCTATAAGACGGGGGATAGAATAGTAATGTCTGCAGTTGAGGAAGCGGCAGAGGATGTTGGAAAAATTCTGGCGGATGTGGTAAATGTCTTTAATCCGAATCTGATAGTTCTCGGAGGCGGATTTGTGGAGCGAGTTCCTGAGATAGTATCGCTTATAGACAGAAATGTAAAGAAGAGGTGTCTTGTACCTGTCAGACCGTATTTGAGGATAGAGAAGTCCAGGCTGGGAGTGGCAGGAACCGTTTTGGGCGGAGCCATGCAGATAATAAGTGAATATATAAATTGTTAGGTAAAAAGTAAAAGTCCGGATGAAAAGGCGTGGCATTCTAAAGTACAGTGCGCTCCCCCAAGATATTTTAATGAATTTATATAAAAACAAGCAGTCCGTATTGATATCACTATCTATACGGACTGCTTATTTTTACGATTTTTGTCTTGGATATACGGTTGTTTCATCTGTTAAACCGAGAATATAATCGACCGAGGTGTTGTGAAAAAGTGAAAGTTTGATTAAAATATCTGTCGGAATATCTCGTTTGCCGAGTTCATAATTTGAATATGCGACCTGCGTACAGTTCAAATACTTGGCTATGTCCGATTGCAATAAGTCTCGGTCTTCTCGAAGTTCTCTTATTCTTTTGTACATTTTGCACCTCTGTATAATTGTTTACCCTATATATAAAAAATTATACAGAAAACAAAATGTTATATTGACATATAAAACAAAATGTTATAAAATGTATCAGGTGATTAGAAATAAAGGAACTAATAAATGACGGAGATAAAGTCAATTTATACAAATAAGGGGGGAAAATAAAATGTTTGTTTACTGTAAAAAATGTGGTATTATTTGCAGATCAAAAAAGCAAACGAGTAAGTGTGATGTCTGTGATGCGGAAATGTTTCCTGTACCCAATGAATATCTTACAGCAAGCGGATTGATGTTTGTTTCGCAGGAAAAGAGAAAAGAATTTGAAAACATAGTTCGACAAAACGAAGATTATGATGAGGAAGTTTCAAAGAATAGGGATATCATAATTAAAGAAAAGGAAGCAAAACGAACAGCA
>CAJGEB010000134.1 GCA_904502045.1 uncultured Oscillospiraceae bacterium | reverse complement strand
TTTTGCCGAGTGGCTCAAGCGTAAAACAAAAAGCGAAAGCGACAACAATTTCGTTAACGCATTCGTTACCGCTTCTCTTACCGTTTGTGTCGGAGCCATGGCTATTGTCGGTTCCATTGAGGACGGCCTCACCGGTGACTACTCCATCTCCGCCGCAAAATCTATCCTCGATTTCATCATCGTTCTCATTATGTCCGCTTCTCTCGGTAAAGGTGCTATCTTCTCCGCCATTCCCGTCGCTATCCTCCAAGGTGGTGTTACTGCTCTTGCTCGTCTTATCAAACCCCTTATCACCGCCTCCGCTATGAATAACCTCTCTCTCGTTGGTTCCGCTCTCATCTTCTGCGTCGGTGTTAATCTCCTCTGGGGTAAAAAAATCAAGGTCGCTAACCTTCTCCCCGCCCTCATCTTTGCCGCAGCTTTCGCTTTTCTTCCTGTTTGATCCGCACCAAAACGGGAAGACGCCGCTTTCCACCCAACTTATTCGGAAATATTCCCCGCGGCGCAGCCGCGGCACGCAATACAACGTATTGCGTCGTGTTCGCGAAGCGAACAGGAATATTTCCGAATTTGCGGCAGAGGAACAGATATCCTCTTCAATCGGCATCGTCTTCCCGTTTTTGTTTCCGTATTGTATTTAAATGTTCATTTTTTATTGTTGATATAAATTTTTAGGTTTGTTACAATAATGTTATAGAAAGCTTGAGGGGGTAGCCTGTGAAAAAAAGGAGTATTTTTGTTTTAGCGTTAGTTCTTGTTTTGGGATTTGTTTTTTCGGGCTGCTCGGGAGATGCTCGGACGATTTTTTATTATGCCCTTTCAAGTAAACCGATTACGCTTGACCCTCAGCTTGCGAGAGATGATACCGCATTTTTGATTATAGAAAACTGTTTTGAGGGACTTATGCGCGATAACGGCGACGGTACCGTTTCTTTAGGTGTTGCGGAAAGCTACTCTGTGTCAGAGGACGGCCTTACCTATACATTTAAACTCCGCGACGACTGCTTTTGGACTAAGATAGATGAGCCAGTTACTGCTTACGATTTTGTTTTTGCATTCAGACGGCTCCTTTCGAAAACAACGCAGGCTCCCTTTGCTGAAGATTACCTCTGTATAAAAGGTGCAGCTCAGCTTTTGGCAGGCGAGGAACCCTCTGTCTTCGGAGTTTCGGCTCCGAACGACTACACACTCGTCTTTACTCTCGAGGAGCCGTCCCCCGATTTTCTCTTTTCTCTCACAAAAGCGGCTGCCATGCCCTGCAACGAGGAGTTTTTTGTTGCACAAAAGGGTAAATACGGCCATATTTATTATAATCTAATATATAACGGACCCTTTTACATAAGCTCATACCGTGAAAACGACTATTGGAAAATACGCAGAAACAGCGGATATTCCTCCTCCGCACTTGCTCTGCCGTACGGCGTAAATATGTATTATCTGCCGAATAATACCCCCTTGCAAAATCTGACTGATGGGTATTCCGACATTGCAAAGGTTTCTCCTGCAGAGCTTGCTCTTCTTGAAAATGAGGGATTTGCGCACGGTGAAATCACGAATAAAACTTGGGTAATCGCACTCAATTCAAAGGATCCCCTTTTTGAAAATGACGATATGCGCCGTGCTGTCGCCTGTGCGATAAATTACCCTGACCTTGCAGCTTCTTTCCCCTCTGATTTTTCTGCAGCTAACGGACTCATTCCCCCTGCATCAATCCTCTCTGGACTTTCCTACCGCTCTCTTGCGGGCGATTCCGCCTACCTCGGATATGATCCCGATGCGGCAAAAGATTATTTGGATTCGGCAGAATCTGCACTTCCCGACGGAGCTCTCTCTTCAATACAGCTCTATTGCCCCGACGATACACTGGATTTCGTCGTGGGAAAAATACAAAAAAATATTCAGGATGCGCTCTCTGTTCAGGTAAACGTCGTCCGCGTATCCCGCTCGCAGCTGGACTCCGTCACTCAAAGCGGTAACTACCAACTCGCACTCATTCCCCTCGAGCCCACTCTTAGCTCCCCTGCAGCTGTACTCTCTCCCTTCGCTTCCGAAGATAATTTCACCGGATTTTATTCCGCAGAATTCATCTCATTTTACAATGCGGCAATCTCAGCCTCCGACCCTTCCTCTGCCGTTTCACATTACAAAAAAGCAGAACAGCTCCTCATCGAAAACAACGTTCTTCTCCCCGTCGCTTACCAAACCTCTTATTTCGCTTTGGTCGACGAAATTTCAGGACTGTTCTTTCCCTCATTTTCCGAAAAAGTATTCTTTAAATATACCGAAATAAAATAAAACTAACCATTTTTTCTCAAAGGCAGGCGTTTTTCATGAAAACCATTTTCATCGGTCTTATCTTTATTCTTTTTGATTTTCCAATCTCACTCGGTCCCGTTACCGTCGGTCTTATCCCCACCTTCGTCGGTTTCTTTTTAATTGCCAAGGGAGTCAAAGCTCTTTACCCCTACAGCTACAGCTTTAAATCCGCAAATACCGTTTCCATTATCTCCCTCGTTTTCTCCGCTGCGCTCTACGCTATTGACCTCTTTGCTCTCTCTCCCCTTCTCCTCTCCAACCGCGCAGTTTCCTTCGTCATCTCCATTATCTCCGCCATCCTCTATCTCACCGTTATTTTCCACATCTTAAAGGGTATTCAGGAGCTCGAAGAGGATAACGACATCAAATTAGGCTATTCCCAGCTTATCTCATGCTGGAAAATCATACTCGTTTCCGAACTCCTCATCATAAGCGCAGGATTTATCCCTCCTCTTGCTCTTCTTTGCAGTATCCTCTCCCTTATCATCAGTATCGTTTTCCTCGTTTTCTTCCGTCGTACCGATAAATCCTTTACTTCTCTCGTTATCCTTCCGCAAAACTCCTAATCTCTGCACTTTCGG
>CAJGEB010000133.1 GCA_904502045.1 uncultured Oscillospiraceae bacterium | reverse complement strand
TCCGCAGTAATCCGTAGCAAAAACAAGGTTCTTCGTCGTAAGATTAATTACAAATTCTCCGCTGTTTTTTATTATTTCATAGGAGTGGCGTTCGGGCCGTACCGATATATACGTCATCGGCGGATTGGAGTTTACGATTCCGGTCCACGCTATCGTGATTATATTCGATTTTTCCATATCCCCGCAGCTTACCATTACTGCCGGAGCCGGTGCAAGCATCGCTCCCGGTTTCAAAACTCTCTTCTCCATACCGTTACGCTCTTTTCCTTTTTTCTTTTATTATACTTATTTTTCCATATATTTCAACAATATCGCAGATTTTTAAAATTTTCTTTATATTTGCATAATCATTCCGAGTATTTTTGAAACCACGTGACACAATATCATTCCCAAAAGAGTCGGAATTATTATCGAGGCGGCTGTCCACTTGAGGCTTTTCGTTTCCTTCCTTATTGTCAGGCAGGTAGTCGCGCAGGGAAAATGAAACAGCGAAAACAGTATCATACTTACCGCGTTTACTATCGTCCAGCCGTTATCCGCAAGCAGCGCCTTCAGCTCCCATATATTTGAGCATTCCGCAAGGGTTCCGCTCGACATATACCCCATCACCATTATCGGTGTTACTATCTCGTTTGCGGGGAATCCGAGCACAAACGCCGACAGCGTTACTCCGTCAAGTCCCATCCATCTTCCCACTCCGTCAAGCGCCCCGATAAGATACCCAAGCAGGCTGCTATCTCCCACATATACGTTTGAAAGCACCCAAAGCAGTATTCCTGCGGGAAACGCCGAGATTACCGCTCTTCCGAGCACAAAAATCGTTCTGTCCAGAAGCGACCGCACTATTACCTTCGTCACCTGCGGTCTTCGGTAAGGCGGGAGCTCAAGCGAAAAACTCGAATGCTCCCCTTTAAGTACTGTTTTTGACAGCAGCTTTGACACTAAAAGTGTTGCCGCTACCGCTAAAACTATTATTCCGCACAGCACCGCCGCAGACACCGCTCCGCTCAAAATCCCGCCGCCCGCAATAAATATCGTTATCATCGTTATTAACGTGGGGAATTTGCCGTTGCATGGCATAAAGCTGTTTGTAATTATTGCTATGAGGCGCTCCCGCGGCGAGTCTATTATTCTGCATCCCGTAACTCCGCAGGCGTTGCAGCCCAGTCCCATACACATCGTAAGCGCCTGCTTTCCGTGGGCTCCGCTTTTGCTCAAATATCCGTCCATATTAAACGCCGCTCTCGGCAGGTATCCTAAATCCTCAAGCAAGGTAAACAGCGGAAAAAATATCGCCATCGGCGGCAGCATTACCGACACTACCCACGCAAGAGTCCGATATCCGCCGCTCACTACCGCTCCGTTTACCACATCAGGTACCCCTATACCTTCCAGCGCCCGATACAATTTCCCCTCAAACGAAAGCAGTATTTCGGAAAGCAGCTGTGACGGGTAGTTCGCTCCCGATATCGTTATCCATAATATAACCGCCAGAATTATAAGCATTATCGGTATTCCGAATTTTTTTGATGTAAGTATTTTGTCTGCCCTTCTGTCCCTTTTTGCGTATTCCTTATCCTTAAGCTTTACACAGGCTTTGTATATCTCTTCCCCTCTTTGAATTATATTACGGGAAAATCGGTCCCTCAGCTCTTCGCTTGTGATTCCTTTTTCCGAAAGGATCCTGCTTTCTTCTTCAATAATATTGCAAAGACCTTCGTCCTGCACTACTCCCTCGCCGAGCATCTTACTCAAAACACCGCTCCAAGCTTCATCCCGCTCCAAAAGCCGCATTGCCGCCCAGCGCATATCTCTGTCGGAATCCGTCTTCTCTTTTAAGTACTTTTCTATCGCTTGTGCCGCACCCTCAATATCCTCTCCGTAATCTATCGGCATATATCTTGTTTTTATCTTTCCGTCGGTAAGCGCTTTTATGGTATTGCACAGCTCCCCGAGTCCCTTTTTACTCCTTGCACTGCAGGCTACCACGGGTACTCCGAGTCTGAGCGACAGTTCATCAATATCTACATCTATCCCTTTTTTCTTCGCTTCATCCATCAAATTTACACATACTATAACGTCTCTCCTCAGCTCAAGATTCTGAAGTACAAATCCCAAATTCCTCTCTATGCAGGTACCGTCAATTACAACTACCGCCGCATCCGATTTTTCATTACATATAAAATCTCTTGCCGCTTCCTCGTCCTCACTGCCTGCCGCAAGGGAGTACGCTCCCGGAACGTCCGCAAGAATATAACTCTCCCCGTCTATTTTAAACCGTCCCTCAGCATTCCCGACCGTTTTTCCCGGCCAGTTACCCGTATGCTGTTTCATCCCTGTCAGCGCATTAAAAATGGTGCTTTTGCCGACATTCGGATTACCGGCAAAAGCAATTAATTTCCTCTTACCTTCAGTATTCAGTTGTTTTCTTTTGAGTTTTATAACAAAATTATCCCACATACTATCCCTCGCTCACCAAAATCTCCCTGCAATCTTCTGTTCGGATTGCAATGACCGCTCCCCTTATTAAAAATGCTTTGGGATTTCCCGAAGGACTTTCCCCTACGCACTCAACCACAGTATTTTCTATAAGACCGATATCACGAAATCGCCTACGCATACTCCCTTTCGTATTCACCGCGCTGACGACACATCTCTCCCCCGTCTCTAAATCACCTAAAGTTTTCATATTTTTCACCTGTATTATACTATTCTGAATAATTTTTAGTGTGAATAAAGGTCAATTAAAAATAAGTGTTATAAATTTTTATTTTAAAGCATATTTATTTACAAAAGAGTGTCAAGCCCCAAGTGGAATTTAGGAGGAAAAAATTATGACAAACAGCGAAATTTACAAGGATATATCAGGTCGCACAGGTGGCGATATTTATGTTGGGGTGGTAGGCCCGGTAAGAACGGGAAAATCGACCTTTATAAAGCAGTTTATGGATAAGCTTGTATTACC
>CAJGEB010000132.1 GCA_904502045.1 uncultured Oscillospiraceae bacterium | reverse complement strand
GTAAGATGTCTTTTTTCTCCGCCGTCTGTATACTCTATCTTTGAAAAATGAGAATGGAACCTTTTTAATCTATCGATTCCGAGTTCATTTTCAATATAATTAAATATATATTCAAAATCAGAATACTCCTTTAACGCCCCTAAACTACGGGCATTCAGATGTCCGAAATCTATGCACGGTATAAGACGCTCATCAATCAAGCACAGCTCTACTACTTCTTCAAGCGTACCAAGCTGATTTATCTTTCCCATTGTTTCGGGACATATAAAAATATCCCCATAGCCGTGTTCATCCATCGCGCTTACAGCTTTACGCATCGTTGATTTGGCAAACTCCAGAGCTTCTTCTCTCGTTATCTTTGCACAGGAGCCCGTATGTACTACAATTCTGCTTGCTCCCATTATTTTCGCGGCAGCCGCAGCTTCCAATATATAGTCAACACTTTTCAGTCTTTTCTCTTCTTCAACACTTGACAAAGAAATATAATACGGTGCGTGAACCGAAAGTACTATGCCCTTTTTTGCAGAGTCCTCGCCCATTTTCAAAACAGCCTCTTTATTTATTCTGACTCCTCTTCCGCATTGATATTCATAAGCATCAAGTCCCATTTTTTCTACGTATTCGGGAATATCAATCGTCTTACCCGTAAAGCTTTCCGAATTTCCTGCAGGTCCGAATTTTGCCGACACAAAATCCACCCCTTTCCTCTATCTTAATTTTAATTTATTTTCAAGTACTCGTTTGAACTTTAAAAATCCTTCTTCCTCGGGAGAAATCGGCTCCAACAGAATTGTTTTTACCTTCGAAAATTTTCCTCCGAGTACATCGGTAAAAATTTGGTCACCGATCAGCATAACCTTTTCCTTAGGTACTCCCAAAGCTTTTACCGCTTTATTTATCCCTTTGGCAAGCGGTTTTTTCCCGCGTGCAATAAAAGGAATATTAACCTTTTCGGAAAATGGTTCTACCCTTTCTTCGCTATTATTTGAAACTATAATAAGCTTTATATTTTTCTGCCTCATTTCCTCTATCCACAAGGCTACTTCTTCGCTGATGTTATGACTGTTGTGTTCGGTCAAAGTATTGTCAACGTCAAGTATAAGCGCACAGATACCCTCTCTTTCAAGATACTCTTCACTTATTTCCGATATTTTCAAAAATCTATCGTAAGGATTAAAAATCCCCACAGCAATTCCGCCTTTCGATTTAGTATAACGAAAAAGCGAGCTGTTACGCTCGCTTTTATCATGTTACGTATATTACGTCAAATTTGCGCAAAATTATTTAAACTTGCGCTTACGAGCCGCCTCAGATTTCTTCTTACGCTTTACAGACGGTTTCTCGTAATGTTCTCTTTTTCTGACTTCGGCTAAAACGCCCGATCTGGCGCACTGTCTCTTAAATCTTCTAAGAGCGCTGTCCAAAGACTCATTTTCTTTTACACGTATTTCCGACACTATTATCCCTCCCTATGCCGCACGGCAGGAGATTATTTAAAATCAACATAATATACCTTATTATAATCCACCTATTCTATTCTGTCAAGGGTAAAAACACAATATTTTATTAAAGATTTGCTAAAGAACCCATCGGATCCCAAGGATTTAGTGCAATTGGCTCAATTTTCAGCATTTTCTGTTGCTCATCGGTAAGATACTTTTTGTTTATTACCGCTTGATATACATATCTGTCAAACCAAGTATCGCTGATTATATAATATCCCTTATTTCCGCGGTCATCTCCCCAGCTGTTTTCTATTTTCCATCTGTCAGCACTACCGTCTTCAATTAAATTGACTCCGGTAATTACCATTGCGTGCGTCATCTTACTATCGCGGTAATCAAGCTGCTCTTCTTTGGTTATTCCGAAACTGATTCCAAGTCCTTCTCCGATGGAATAAGACTTATCATCCCATATTCCTTTTTCTCTGTCTCCGTACTTTCCTACATCACTTCCGAACCAAACAATTTCTCCGTCCTTCAATTGTTTTATTATGAGCTTCTTCATTTCATTAATTGAAAGATTCAGATAAAGTATCTTTCTGCCTTCTTTTACATTACCCAAAAACTTTACGGTATATGTTTTTTCAAAAGGCTTATCTTTCGTCGGAGCATTTATTATGCTGACATACTCATCAAGAGTATCTCCCACGAATTCATCCAAAAATTGTTTTGGGGTAATATTTCTGTATGCATAATATTTCTTATTTTTATCTACGTACTCAAAGTCAAAAGATTTGGGCGGAACTCCAAAGCAGATGCATAATATTCTATACATCTCACTCAGCATATTTTCTTTCACCTTGTAAGCTTCCTCTATACCTTTTTCCGCTATTGTTCTTCTGAGTACCGCAGCATCTTCTCTTAACTTATGATTTAACCATTGATTCATTGACCCCGTATTACTGCTGTGAAAGCTTTCAGGCATGGCATCTTTAGGGACAGCACCGTACTTTTTCAGTATATTTACAAACATATCCCACTGTCCGCCATCTTGAATACCCGTGCTTAATATCCAGCTTACAGTACGGTCGTCCGCTTCTCTGTCCGCTGTTTCAATTATACTCTCAAGCATATAATTTATCTTCTCAAATTTATCCCAAAACGCTATGTAATTCTGAGAAATCTCGAAGTTTTCCAAATTGTACTTCTTACCCACTTTTTCACGCAGTAAATTCAGTCCCGCAAATATCCAGCAGCGTCCGCTTGCTTTCTGATTTGTGGCGGGCATCGTCGGAATCTCAAGCGAAAATTTAAAACTCATTTTTGCCGCTTCATCAATATTATAAACAATATCGTTTATCCCGTGCTTTGACACCGCATTTCTCATTGCTAAATATTTATCATTCGATTTGTATTCATTTTCAAAACGCAGTATATCCTTCTCTTCAATTCTCTCTTTCATATCCTGCAGCCTCATTTCTGATATTTTATTTTATATTATATGCAGATAATTCTTTAATCGCCTGCATCATAATCACTCCGTGACGCATTAATTCGTCTATTTTAACATACTCATCCGCCGTGTGATAAT
>CAJGEB010000131.1 GCA_904502045.1 uncultured Oscillospiraceae bacterium | reverse complement strand
TCGCGTCCGACTCTTTCGCCCTGCCAAAACTGAATACCTGTAAAGGCTTTTTCGCCCGCGAGCTCGGCAACGTAGTCGGAGATACCGTTTGCGTAGAAAAACTCCTCTTCCTCGAAGCTCCTGCCCACCTGATTTCTGAAAACGAAGTTGACTCCTGCGTTGACGACCGACTGTTTTTTGAGGGTATCTCTGAAAAATTCCACGGGAATATTGGTATCGGTAAATACCTCGTTGTCGGGCTGCCAACGGATACGGGTACCGGTCTTTCTGCGGGAGGAGGGTTCCTTCACAAGACCGCCGATATTTTCTCCCTTTTCAAAGTGGAGGGTGTATTTCGTACCGTTTGAGTGTATCTCGGCATCCATATACGTTGAGGCGTACTGTGTAGCACAAAGTCCCAGACCGTTGAGTCCGAGGGAATACTCGTACTGTGCGCCGCCCTCTTTATATTTACCGCCCGCGAACAGCTCACAGAAAACGAGCTCCCAGTTGTAGCGTTCCTCGCGTTTGTTGTAGTCGACGGGAATACCTCTTCCGAAATCCTCGACCTCGACCGAGCCGTCTTCGAAACGGGTAACGATTATTTTATCGCCGTAGCCGTCGCGCGCCTCGTCGATGGAGTTTGAGATTATTTCAAAGACGGCGTGCTCGCAGCCTTCGATGCCGTCGGAGCCGAACATAACTCCGGGGCGTTTGCGGACTCGGTCGGCGCCTTTGAGCGAGGTAATACTTTCGTTGCCGTAAGCGGCATCTTTTTTATTTTGTGCAGCCACAGTAAAACTCCTTTATAGTAATTGTAGTTTGTCGAAATTCATTTATAAGTAATTTAAAACGTCGTTTATATTGTTGATTACCGGACATCCGGCAGTAAGCAACTTGGCGCGGGATTCGTGTCCGCCGCAGTAAAGTAAGCAGCGGCAGCCGAGCGCGAGAGATACGTCGAAGTCGTGGCGGGTATCACCGATGAAAAGGGCGTTTTTGGGATTAAAGCCCTCGTTTTTGAGTCTATCCGCCCACATAACAGCGATTTTTTCCTTTGATACGGCGAGGAAGTCGCCGGAGCCTGCAACGTACTTAAAAAAGTGGCGTACCGAAAAATCGTCAACTATTTTATCGAGCTTATCCTGACGGGAGAGTGAGAGTATCATCTGCGGAATACCGAGGGAGTCAAGCTTTTTGAGGGTATCGAGAGCTGTATTTGAGAGGGAACACTCCTTTGAAGCGGACGCCCAATAGATTGCGGAATAATCGTCGGCGAGCGAGGAATAGGGAGTTTTGTTGAAGTCAAAACCGGCTCTTTTGTAATAATCTTCGGTGGGGAACCCGAAAAGCTCGCGGTAACGCTCAAGCGTCGGGATTTCAGGGATTCCTTCTCTCACGAGCAGTTGATTGGTAGCACGGCGGTTGAAATCAACGTCGTCGAGCAGCGTACCGTTCCAGTCCCATATAACATATTCGGTCATAGCAGTACTCCGATTGTGAAAAATTGAATATAAACACTAAAAGTATACCATTTTTTATTTTATAAATCAAGAGAGTAAAAAACTCGCCTGAAAATCAGACGAGTTTCTTGAATTTTTAATTATTCTTGGTCGGAATTTTCTTCAGTTGAGGAACTCTCCTCGTTTGCGGAGCTTTGTTCGGTTCCGGAGCTCTGTTCGGTTCCGGAGTTTTCTTCGTTTCCGGAGTTTTCTTCGTTTCCGGAGTTTTCATCTTTTTTATCCTCAACGATGACGGCAGTAGCGGTTTCGAGCATTAATTCGGTAACCTCATCCATTATAAGATTGGTTTGGAGGAACTCCTTGCCGTAAGCCGACTCAAAAGCCTTGACGTCGGTGTAACCGTAATGCTGAGCGTACTCCTTGAGTCCTGCCTGATATTCTTCGTCGGTGAGCTCAATATTTTCGGTACGGGCGATGTAGTACATTATCATCTCGCTCTTAACCATCTCTTCTGCCATAGAGGTAGCGTACTCCTCAAACTGCTCAGCGGTAACACCGAGGTACATCGAGAGAATGGTGTCAAAATCAATGCCCTTGTAGTACTCTTGATAGTATTCGTAGCAATCATTTTTATAGTATTTGAGCTCTTTTTTGGGGTATTTGATAACTTTAGAATCCTCGGTAACTACAGTCCAGATATTAGAGTAGTTTACAAAAGATTTCAGCAGGTCCTCTTTGTACTTCTCAACGGTATCTACCTTAAACTTTTCCTTAACGAGTTCGTCGGTGAGTTCGGGGTAGATAACTTCCTTGAGCTCGGTTATCTCAATTGCAAAGGTAGCCTTTTTGCCCTTGAAGGAGGCGTTACCGTAATCTTCGGGGAAGGTAACTTCGATGTCGAATTTCTCGTCAACGGAGTGTCCTACGATACCTTCCTCAAAGCCGGGAATAAAACCGCCTTCGCCGAGAATGAAGTCCTCTTTTTTACCGGTACCGCCGGAGAAGGGTTCGTCCTCGCCCTCAAGAGTACCCTCAAAGGTAATGCTGATAGAGTCGCCCAAAGCACAAGGACGGTCGGTGATATCCTTTTCGGTCTTAAGGTCATCGAGCTCTTCTCTGATAGCCGCATCAAACTCGGACTGGGGAACCTCAATTACGACGTTTTTATACTTGCCTACGGTGACATACTCAGACAGGTCATACTTGTAATCGAGCTTTGTGCCGCATCCTGCGAAAAGAGTAGCAGTGATTGCGAGCAGGAGGATTACCGCAATAGATTTTTTCATCATAACAGTTTACGATCCTTTCAAAATAAGAATATAAAATTCACCTATTTAATAATAAAGCAAATGCGGGGACAAAGCAAGTAAATTTTTTTTGAACGGGAGTATTTTGCGCAAGGAGAAGACTCTTACCACTCAGAAGGGGGAGCTTCGTTACCGAAGCGTCTTTCGTCGTAGTAGGTGGAGGAGCACTGCGGAAGCTCAAGCGGAACGTTTTCGCGAGGATGATACGCACCTAAAAGTCTGACGTCGGGAATGGCGATACTATCGCTGAAATAGGGGTTATCCCCCATCATTAAAGCAGTGGTCCACTCGGGG
>CAJGEB010000130.1 GCA_904502045.1 uncultured Oscillospiraceae bacterium | reverse complement strand
AGAGATTTTGAGTGAAATAGAAAATATTGCGGCGGAGAAGCGGTAAAATGGATAGGAAGTTTGGAAGTTTATTTGGGAAATATATAAGTGCGGACGAGCTGTTGAATAATGCTGAGATATTATCGGTAAAAATGGATGAGAAAAGCAAAAAGATAGCAGTCAGCATTTTTTCCGAACAGATAATAGATAAAGATATTATATATGTTACACAAGAAGAGCTGGGCGGAGTTTTGGGAGCGAGCAGGTTAGAGGTTTCGGTACATTACCCCAAAGAATGTTTTTCGTCTGAATATTTACCTCAGATAGTAAAGCGGCTCAAGCGCGAGGGAGCGACTGTAAACGGAATTTTCGAAGGAGCAGGATGCGACTTTAAAGACGGGCTCCTCACTATATATCTCACTCACGGCGGAAAGCTTTTTTTAGAGAACAATTCAAGCGGTCGCAAAATTACCGAAATCATAAAGGATGAATTCGGCATTGATGTAAACGTGGAATTCGGCGGAGTAGTGGACATAGAGGAATATTCCGAAGAATTTAAGAATATGTCGCGGGAGAGTGATGTGGCGAAGGCGGCACAGCGAGAGGCGGAAAACACAAGTAAGGGTACCAAAAAGGAGCCGAAAAAGCCTTCTCCGAACGGACGTATAGGTTTTGATATGGACGGACTGCCGTTTGACGGCGATTATATAGAAGTTATTGATGGAAAGATAATTAATGAACGGCCGATGCCGCTTAATGCTATTGACCAGTATAGTGATAAGGTGACTGTGTGGGGAGAAATATTCCAGATAGAAAAAAAGGAGACCCGCGACGGTCAGAAAGCGATTTACTCAATATACATATCTGACGATACCGATTCCAACATCTTGAAGATAATTTCCCCGATAAAAGAGGGAGAAGAGGCTCCTGCCGACAAGCTGAAAAAAGGCAACTGCGTGTTAGTAAGAGGAGTAATGTCTTACGATAAATACGACCGAGAAACCAATATTCGTCCGAGGGATATCTGTCTTGTAAAAAGAAAGAAAAGTTATGATAAGGCTCAGGAAAAAAGAGTTGAGCTGCACCTTCATACAAATATGTCGTCAATGGACGGTATGACGGAAGCGGGAGAGTATGTAAAGAGGGCTTACGAGTGGGGACATAAGGCGATAGCAATAACCGACCACGGTGTATTGCAGGCGTTTCCGGATGCTATGAATGCAGCGAATAAAATAAAGAAATCCGGAGGAGATATAAAGATAATATACGGAGTTGAGGCGTATTACGTTAACGACTCTGTTCAGGTTGTAATGGGTAATTGTAAGGAAAAATTGGACGGCTCCTTCGTTGTATTTGACGTTGAAACAACGGGACTTTCCGCGAAAACCTGCCGTTTGACAGAGATAGGTGCGGTAAGAGTAAAAAACGGGGAGATAGTTGAAGAGTTTAATACTTTTGTGGATCCTGAAATGCCCATACCTGAAAATATAACCGAGCTTACCGGAATAAGCGATGATATGGTAAAGGGAGCTCCCAAAGAGGAGGAAGCTGTAGCTGCATTTTTTGAATTTGCCGGCGACTCTGTGTTGATAGCTCACAATGCAGGATTTGATATCGGATTTATAAAACAAGCAGCTCAAAGAAGCGGTATTGAGAAAAGGTATAATTATATAGATACTCTGCCTCTTGCCAAAAAGTTGTATCCCGATATGAAAAAGTATCGTTTGGGAGATATTTCTCAGCGGCTGGAGTTGCCCGAGTTTACTCATCATAGGGCAAAGGATGATGCGGAGGCACTTGCGAGAGTATTCTTAAAAATGGCGGAAAAGCTTAAAGATGATTACGAGATTGAGGATATAAGCGAAATAAATACTGCCGTGGGGGGAGCGGATCCTAAAAAACTGAATTCATTCCACCAGATAATACTTGTAAAAAATATGACAGGACTCAAAAACTTATATCGTTTGGTGTCGATGTCGAATTTAAAATATTTTCAGCGTGTTCCGAGAATACCGAAAAGCGAGCTCGTAAAATACAGAGAAGGACTTATAATCGGAAGCGCATGTGAGGCAGGAGAGCTTTTTTGTGCAGTAAAGGAAGGAAAAGACTGGGCGGAGCTTTGTGAAATTGCCTCGTTTTATGATTTTCTTGAGATACAGCCGATAGGCAACAATGATTTTCTTCTGAGAAAAGGAAACGTAAAAAGCGAGGACGAACTGCGCGCATTTAATAAAACTATAGTAAAGCTCGGAGAGGAGCTGGGAATACCCGTGGTAGCAACGGGTGACGTGCATTTTATGAATCCCTCAGACAGTATTTACCGCGCCATAATAATGGAAGGTAACGGATTTAAGGATGCAGAGGATCAGGCTCCGCTTTACTTTAAAACTACCGATGAAATGCTTGACGAATTTTCATATTTGGGACAAGATAAGTGTTACGAGGTAGTCATTGAAAATCCTAATAAAATAGCGGATGAGGTTGAATATATAAAGCCGATACCCGATGGAACATTTACTCCCACCATTGAAGGAGCCGAAGAGGATATTCAGCGGATTTCCTGGGAAAAGATACATAAGATATACGGAGAAAATCCCCCTGAAATAGTATCCGCAAGACTTAAAAGGGAGCTTGATGCTATAATCAAGTACGGATTTTCGGTAATGTATATTATAGCCCAAAAGCTTGTGTGGAAATCGGAAGAAGATGGGTACTTAGTAGGCTCAAGAGGATCGGTCGGATCCTCATTTGCGGCGTTTGCAACGGGAATTTCAGAGGTAAATCCTTTGGAGCCGCACTACGTGTGTCCGAATTGCTGTAACAGCGAGTTTATTACCGACGGATCTTATGATTCGGGATTTGACCTGCCCGAAAAGAAGTGTCCCAAATGCGGAACGATGTATAACCGCGACGGACATACTATACCGTTTGAAACGTTTCTTGGATTTAACGGCGACAAGGCTCCCGATATAGACCTCAACTTTTCGGGAGAATATCAGACGAGAGCACATAAATATACTGAGGAGCTGTTTGGTTCCGAAAACGTATTTAAGGCGGGAACTATCGCTACGGTAGCAGAAAAGACTGCGTT
>CAJGEB010000129.1 GCA_904502045.1 uncultured Oscillospiraceae bacterium | reverse complement strand
GTTTTACTTTTTCACCATATTCCATTATAATGATTGTAGTTTGTCGAAACGCTGAAAGCGCTTCGACAAGCCGCTTTTCAAGCGACTTTAGCAAAATCAAATCGTAGAATTTGATTTTGCACGACAGTCATTGCAATGGGTATGGTCAAATTTTCAAAGAAAATTTGTCTCAAAATCAAAGATTTTGAGTCGAAACAGAGATGTTTCGACTAACCATAACCATTATATCCCTTGGTTATTTTTTTGTCAATCAACCTCGAGTAGATTTTTTGCGTTTTGTATTATTAACCAAATCTTTCCCTTTTTTTGTTAATTAATTTTGTTATCTGCCGTCTTACTTTTCCTTTCACAAAAAACGGATAAGCCGCATCGCAGCCTATCCGCCAATACCGTATTTTTTACTACTTCGACAATCTTCCCATTACTATATATCTTCCGGTTCCGTCGTCTGTGTACCTGTAAGAGCAGGTTATGAGGGTTATTATCTTGTCGTCGGGCGACACCTCAACTCCGAAATCAAACTCGCTTCTCTTCAAAGCCTCTTCCACAACATATTCCCTCTTCGCCTTACCCGCGTTGGGATATATCAAATATTTATCCACAAAAGATGTATACGCACTGAATACCGCAAATACTTCAAACGTCAGATCCTCATATTCGGTGGAATAATATATCTTTCTGTGTGTATCTGCAAAGCTTGAGTAGCGGTAGGATGAAAGATTTGCAAACATCGAATTTGCAGGATACTCAAGTCTTGCGGGCTCCCAGTGGCAGTACCAGTTATGGCCGTAAAGCACGGTATTCCACGACATCTTTGTGCTTACGTCGCTTATTACCTCGTAATCCGCAAATATCGTTGCAGGCGGATAATATTTCGGGTCTGTGTACCTTTTGTAATAGTCACGGTACAGATAATACTCATTGTCCGTCGACTGAACTACCGCATAGTTTATCTGAGTATTCGGAATATATATCCAGCCTATCGTATCAGAGTTTACCGTATCCTGATACTTCTGAACGTATCCTCTGAGTCCGGAAGGATATTTCGTTCCGCTTGACCCCGACGAGCCTCCCGAAGCGGAACCGCCTGAGCTGCTGCCCTGATTTTCAGGTTCCGGCAAAAAGTATTTTTGCTCGTCATTTACTCCGAAAAGATGGGGGTACTTGGTTCCCATCAAATGAATATATTTACCGTTATCTCTCTCATCTTCAGGCTCAGAACTTCCTTCATTTTCAGGAACCGAACCCCCCTCATTCTCAACCTGAGATTCTGAGGACTCCTCTGCTTTTGAGGAGCTTGACTCACTCGGCATCTCTTCTCTTGAGCTTTCACTCGTTTCAGGAGCTCCCACATCTATCTTCTTATTTATTATGTCAGACGCTATAATTACAGTAACCGCCATAAGCACTGCCATTCCCGCAGTTACGATTACTCTCCCGTTTTTTGCGCCCTTATTCTTCAGCCACTCAAACTTATTCCCGATTACGCTATTATTTTTCACGTGTCTTGCGCGTTTTTTCATCATACCAAGTTTCCTCCGCATATAAACTTACTCCATTATAACACATCAATTACCTTTTTGGTGAAATTTATATAACAAAAAAATTACAGACTCCTCAGTTTTGAATTTGTCGAATTATTTTTATTGCGCTTTACTGTAAAATGTGGTAAAATATATCGGATATTTAATTGTATGCTTCTGTAAAGGAATGATATTATGCTTCAATTTGAAGAATTGCGTCTTGAACTTATCTCGCTCAGACCGCAGATAGACGATATGGCGGACGCTCTCGGTCTTGATAATTTAAAAGCACAGCTTGCAGAGCTTGAGGAAAAGTCACTTGCTCCGGAATTTTGGTCGGATCTCGAAAACTCCTCAAAGGTCATGCAGCATATAAGCAAGCTCAAAAGCTCCATTGCTATATACGGCGATCTTGACTCCGCTTACGAGGATCTCCTGCTTATGATCGAGATGGCAAACGACGAAGAGGACGAGTCAATGTTCCCGGAGCTTTCTCAGTCCCTCAAAACCCTTCGTGAAGACCTCGAAACCAAAAAGCTCGCTACCCTTCTTAACGGTGAATACGACGCAAACAACGCGATACTCACCTTCCACGCAGGCGCAGGCGGTACCGAAGCTCAGGACTGGGCTCAGATGCTTTACCGTATGTATACCCGTTGGGCTGAACGCCACAATTTTAAATATAAGATACTCGACTATCTCGACGGAGATGAAGCCGGAATAAAAAGTGCTGCCATCGTAATTGAGGGACCCAATGCCTACGGTTTTCTTAAATCCGAAGCCGGTGTTCACCGCTTGGTAAGAATCTCGCCGTTCGACTCCTCCGGCAGACGCCATACCTCATTTGCCTCCCTTGAGGTAATGCCTGAGATATCGGACGATGTGGAGATACAGATCAGAGAAGAGGACCTCAAGGTAGACACCTACCGTTCCAGCGGAGCCGGCGGTCAGCACGTTAACAAGACCGAATCCGCTATCCGTATCACCCACCTTCCCACCGGAATCGTCGTCGCTTGTCAAAATGAGCGCAGTCAGTTCCAAAACCGCGAAGTAGCTATGAAGATGCTGCGTTCCAAGCTCGCCGAGATAAAAGAGCGCGAACATCTTGAAAAAATTGAGGATATCAAAGGAGTGCAAAAAGAGATCGCTTGGGGATCCCAGATACGCTCCTACGTATTTATGCCCTACACCCTCGCCAAAGACCATCGTACCGATTTTGAATCAGGTAACATCGGAGCTGTTATGGACGGCGAGATCGACGGCTTCATCAACGCTTACCTGAAGGCTAAAAGTTTAGGTCAGATATGATGTAAAAAGAGCAAATGTTAATGCATCGTACCCTTAAGGACAGTAACTTAAAGCTACGAGCATTGCGAAGGGCAAGAGAATTGAGAGAAGTTTCGGCTTCTCTCTTTTTTTGCCCTTTTGGGCTTTTCTGCGACACATTGGACTAATAAACCTTAAAATTTTATATATCACCAAATAAAAAGGAACCCCCGGTTTTACCGAGGGTTGCCTATTGAAAGGTCCGATTTTGATATGCAGACAGGCAGACGGCTTAGTAGCCAACCTTCTCCCAGCACT
>CAJGEB010000128.1 GCA_904502045.1 uncultured Oscillospiraceae bacterium | reverse complement strand
ACGAACTGGAGCGCCTCAGAGGAGTCGGACGGCTCAAGCATCGGGAGCTTTGCTGCTATTGCATAATGGCGGGAATCCTGCTCATTTTGGCTGGAATGCATACCCGCATCGTCCGCAACTCCGATTCTCATACCGCCGTTAACACCGGTATAGGAAGCGGTGAAGAGAGGATCCGCAGCGACGTTAAGACCGACGTGCTTCATAGCGCAGAAGCTTCTTTTTCCTGCAACGGATGCACCGAAAGCAGTTTCCATAGCGACCTTTTCGTTGGGAGCCCACTCGCAGTAGAGCTCATCGTATTTAGCACATTCCTCGGTGATCTCGGTGCTTGGAGTACCGGGGTAGCTGGACACTACACTGCAGCCTGCTTCATACAGTCCGCGAGCTACTGCAGCGTTGCCTAACATCAGTTTTTTCATAATCGACACCTTACCGAAACAAAATCGTTTAAACAAAATCGTTTAAACAAAATCGTTTAAACCAATTAATATTTCGGCTCGTCCTTTCTTAGAGATTTGCAATAAAAATATTCACGCAAAAGTGAGGTGAAAATAAAGACGTCCTCTGTCTCTGACAGAGGACGAAAAACTCGCTGAGGAGTAAAATTACCGCATTTGCAGTATTCTGAGGGTACAAGCATACCCTTGCGCTGTATCGGGCGCTCCCGTCATCGCCTACTAATCAGTTCAGCAAGCCGCTCCGAAAGGAATTCAATGTCAGATTTCCACCGCCTCGCACTGTACGGCGGCTCTCTGAAGGACCTCAAAACATCTACTATTTTTCATCATAGCGTTAATATTATATTACACAATAACTTTACCGCTTTTGAAGGAAAAAGTCAATAGTAACGTCAATTTTTTTAGTGACTTTGCCTTTGATCAGTTATTTGTTTCTTCGCCGTAGCCAATCGAATCCTTAGCATGAACGGTAACGGTTTTATCATAGCAGGAGAAGATACCGTCGATGAGCTTTTGGTCTGGCTTTTTGGTGAAGAGGCTTACGAGGGGAGTTACCACAAGGCTGAGTATCATAACGAAAGCACCGCAGTTGATGGGGGACTGGAGCCATGCGGGGAATACCGACTTTGCAAACATATTAAGGAGCATAACTCCCGTACCGAGCGCAAAGCTTACCCAAACTGCAGCAACGGTAGTTTTTTTGCTGTATAAGCCGTAAAGATACGGACCGAGGAAGGCTCCTGCCATCGCGCCCCACGACAGTCCCATGAGCTGAGCGATAAAAGCGAGATTGTATTTGTACTGTACGATAGCAATAATTGCGGAAATCACGATAAATATCAAAATGAGCAATCTCATAGTGAGAAGATTTTTCTTTTCTTCGGGTTTCTTTTTGGTTACCTCGTTGATGAGGTCGAGGGTAAGGGTGGAGCTCGACGTTAAAACGAGGGATGAGAGGGTAGACATCGAGGCGGCTAAAACAAGGACTATGACAAAGCTGATAAGCAGCGGGGAGAAGCTCTCAAACATAGTCGGAATGATGGAGTCGTATCCGTTAGCTGCAATATCCACTTTATCGGAAAGCAGACGGCCGAAACCGCCGATGAAGTAGCATCCGCCTGCAACGATAACTGCGAAAAGGGTGGAGATTATCGTTCCTTTGGTAATTGCCTGCTCATTTTTGATAGCATAAAACTTCTGAGTCATCTGCGGCAGGCTCCAGGTACCGAGCGAGGTGAGGATTACAACGGCAACGAGATTGAAGGGGTCCGGACCGAAGAAGGAGGTGAATGCTCCGGGAGCGGTGGAGGCGGAGGTATCATTTACCTGTGCAAGACTTTCGAGTGCTTCGGAAAATCCGCCGAAATTACCGAGTACCGCAGCGATAATGGCAAAGATACCGAATATCATAATGATTCCCTGAATGAAATCGTTGATGACGGTAGCCATATATCCGCCGGCGATAACGTAAATTGCTGTAAGAAGCGCCATAATTATGATGCAGACGGTGTAATCTACCGAAAACGCCATTGAGAAAAGGCGGGAAAGTCCGTTGTAGAGGGAAGCGGCGTAAGGAACCAAAAATACGAATATAATGAGAGCGGAACCGATTTTTAGTCCGCGGCTGTCGTAGCGCTTCATAAAGAAGTCGGGCATAGTACGGCTGTTGAGGTGCTGAGTCATTATTCTGGTCTTTCTTCCGAGAATTGACCACGCCATATACGAACCGATAAGGGCGTTTCCGAGGCCTATCCAGGTGGAAGCGATACCGAATCTCCAGCCGAACTGACCGGAATATCCGACCAGGATAACTGCCGAGAAATAAGAGGTACCGTAAGCGAAGGCAGTAAACCAAGCGCCTACCGAGCGTCCGCCGAGAACGAATCCGTCAACGTTGTTGGAGTGCTTACGGCAATAAAATCCGACGGCTATCATAACGCCGAAGAAAACAACGATCATTCCGATTTTTATTATAAGGTCTACCATTTGGAGCTCCTCTTTCTACTTCATAATTTGACTTTCCACCAAACGTCCTGCACAATATTTGTTGCGAAGTACCGGCTTTTCTATCTTTCCGGTGGGGTTTCGGGGAATCTTATCAAATATTATCTTACGCGGACGCTTGTATCTGGGAAGATCCTTGCAGAAAAGACTAATTTCCTCTTCGGTGCAGGAGATATTTTCCTTTATCTCGATTATTGCTGCGGATATCTCGCCTAAGCGGTCGTCGGGCAGTCCGATAACGGCGACGTCCTTTATTTTATCGTTAGCGCGCAGGAAATCCTCTATCTGAACGGGGTAGATGTTTTCGCCGCCGGAGATTATAACGTCTTTTTTGCGGTCAACGAGGTAGATGAATCCGTCCTCGTCCTCGCGCGCCATATCTCCCGTGAAGAGCCATTCGCCATGGAGCGTTTCATTGGTAGCTTGTTCGTTTTTGTAGTAACAAAGCATAACTCCGGGACCCTTTACCGCAAGTTCGCCTACCTCGCCCTGCTCTACCGTTTCGCCGTGTTCGTCTACGATTTTTGTTTCCCAGAGGTAGCCGGGTTTACCGATGGCTCCTACCTTATGTATATTTTCTACTCCGAGGTGCACGCATCCCGGACCGAGGGACTCGGAAAGACCGTAGTTCGTATCGTATGCGTGGTTCGGGAAATACTTTT
>CAJGEB010000127.1 GCA_904502045.1 uncultured Oscillospiraceae bacterium | reverse complement strand
TTTTCGGATACAGACAGCACGGAGCTCCCGCGAAAGATACCTTCGAGCTTCAGGATAACGAGGAGCTTTTAACTGCCGCAAAAGAGGCTGCTGCGGGGATTCTTGCAGGGGATCCCCAACTTGAAAAAAGCGAGAATACTTATCTTAAATTTGCGGCAGAGAAAATTTGCGAGGTAGCCGCGAGGTAGGGTTATTTTATCTTTTCGCGAAGCAGTGCGGCGGCAGAGAGGATATCCATATTCTTTCTGAAGATGCTTGAGGAGCCGGCTACGAAGAGGTCGGCACCTGCTGAACGTAAAACGGGAGCGGTATCGAAGCTTACGTTACCGTCGACCTGTATACGAATATTTTCATATCCGCGCGAGTCAAGAAATTGTCTTGCTGCGGATATTTTATTTATGCAGGCGGGAATAAGCACTTGTCCGGAATATCCGGGGTTTACGGTCATAATGAGCAGGGCAAAAATATCGTCAAGGAGATTTTCTGCAAAGCAGATGGGAGTTGCGGGATTGAGCGCAAGGATAGGGTGCGCGCCGAGTGAAGCGATATTTTTTATTGCGCGGCAGGCGTTTGGAGTACTTTCCGCGTGAACGGAAACAAGGTCGCCTTCCCGTATATCGAAAAATCCCAATTTTTTATCGGGTTCGGTTATCATCAAATGAATGTCCATCGGAATATCACTGTAACTGCGCAGCTGCTTAATAAAATCGGTACCGAGCTGAAAATTCGGTACGAATGCGCCGTCCATAACATCTATGTGAAGCGCCTCTATCTCAGCTTTTTCGAGTAGCTCAAGGGTATTTTTCATATCAAAAATATCCGCACACATCATTGAAGCGCAAATAGCACTTTTTATATTTCCCATGGAAGCTCGCTCCTTAAAAGTCTTTTGATAGTATTATAACTCCTTCTTAAGAAAAACGCCACAATATTTTGAAAAAAAGGGGCATAATAACGCTATGAATAAGAGCGGAGATGTGATAGTGTGGATAAAAAAGGGTTAATAGAGATGGAGAATATCTCGAAGAGGTATTTTTGCGGAGAAAATGAGGTAAGGGCGCTTGACGGAGTCTGTATTTCGGTTGGAAAGGGGGAGTTTTTATCAATAGTCGGAAAATCGGGGTCGGGAAAATCGACGCTTATGAATATAATGGGATGCCTTGATGTGCAGAGCAGCGGGAGCTACACGTTAAACGGAAAAGAAGTATCGGAGCTTGATAAAAATGAGCTTGCGAAGATACGGAACCGAATGATAGGGTTCATTTTTCAAGGGTACAATCTGATACCTGAGCTTGACGCGGTGGAGAATGTTGAGCTGCCGCTTTTTTACAGAGGAGTAGAGCGGGAAGTGCGGCGCAGAAGGGCTATTGAAGCGCTTGAGAAGGTGGGAGTCATAGAGAGAAAAAGGCATCGTCCGTCGCAGATGTCAGGCGGACAGCAGCAGAGGGTAGCAATAGCAAGGGCGATTGCGGCGGATCCCCCTATAATACTCGCCGACGAGCCTACCGGAAACCTCGATGAAAGCTGCGGAGAGGAGATAATGAGCATACTGTGCGGTATGCACGAAGAGGGGAAAACGATAATAGTGATAACTCACGATGCGGCAGTAGCACGACGCGCGCAAAGGATAGTTAAAATATCTGACGGTCGGCTGACTGAGATGCATGAGATGCAAAAGGATTGAGGTTGACAAATGAGCGGGAAAAAGATATAATAAAGTAGTATATGTGTGTAAATTGCGCATTAAATAATATTAATTAACAGAAAGGATATCGTGCGCCCGACTGAGCAGCGATATTGCGGTTTTATCAGTATGGAATGGATGGGACTTAATGAACTGAGAGAAAAGTACCTCTCGTTTTTTGAGACAAAAGAGCATTTGAGACTCCCGAGCTTTTCGCTTATACCCAAGGACGACAACAGTCTGTTGCTTATAAATGCGGGAATGGCTCCGCTTAAGAAGTATTTCACGGGTGAAAAGACTCCCCCTTCTCTGAGGGTAACGACCTGTCAGAAGTGCATCAGAACTCCCGATATAGAGAGAGTCGGAAAGACCAGCCGCCACGGAACGTATTTTGAGATGCTGGGTAACTTTTCGTTTGGGGATTACTTCAAAAGAGAGGCTACTGCTTGGGCGTGGGAATTTATCACCAAGGTAGTCGGAATGCCTGAGGACAGACTTTGGGTATCAATATACCTTGAGGACGACGAGGCGTTTGATATATGGACGAAAGAGGTCGGAGTATCGCCGGAGCGTATAGTAAGACTCGGCAAAGAGGACAACTTCTGGGAGCACGGTTCGGGTCCCTGCGGTCCTTGCTCTGAGATATATTTTGACAGGGGCGAGGAGCACGGATGCGGAAGTCCTGACTGTAAGGTAGGCTGCGACTGTGACAGATACGTAGAGTTTTGGAACCTCGTTTTCACTCAGTTTAATAACGACGGCGAGGGTAATTATACCCGCCTTGAGAAATCGAATATAGACACCGGAATGGGACTTGAAAGACTTGCTTGCATTATGCAGGGAGTTGATAATCTCTTTGAGGTCGATACGGTGAAGAATATAATGGCGCGAGTCAGCGAGATATCGGGAGTTAAATACAAGGAAAATGAAAAGACCGACGTATCGCTGAGAGTTATTACCGACCACATCAGAAGCTCGGTATTTATGATAAGTGACGGAGTGGCTCCTCAAAACGAAGGAAGAGGATACGTACTGCGCCGCTTACTGCGCCGTGCTGCGCGTCACGGAAGACTCATCGGAGTTACCGAGCCGTTCCTTTATAAGGTATGCGATACCGTAATCAAGGAGAACGAAACGGGATATCCCGAGCTTAAGGAAAATGCCGAATACATAAGAAAGACGATAAAGGTCGAGGAAGAGAGATTCGGAAAGACGATAAATCAGGGCATGGAGCTTCTCATGAAGACGATAGATGCGCTTGAGGGGGATGTCCTTTCGGGAGATGATGCCTTCAGACTTTACGATACCTTCGGATTCCCGATAGACCTCACGAGAGAGATAACAGAGGAAAAGGGAATAAAGGTAGACGAGGATAGATTCAACGAGCTGATGAAGGAGCAGAGGGTGCGCGCAAGAGAAGCTCGCGCAGCTGCGGGTAATCTCGCGTGGGCGAGCGGAGCTTCAGTTTATTCCG
>CAJGEB010000126.1 GCA_904502045.1 uncultured Oscillospiraceae bacterium | reverse complement strand
ATTTCCCGCCCGACCGTACACTTCTATATTAGGCGAAGCGCCCCCGAGCGTAGCTCGGCGCAAAGCGAAGCTTTGCGCAAAACGGCGTACCGCCGTTGCGCTTCGCCCAGGCTGAGCCGACAGCCAATCCGTAGTATATTGCAACGGAAATTTTTAATTTCACGCTCGAACGGCGGTCGCGCGTTGCATTTTAAGTCTACTCCGCACCCGACCGCGAAGTTGGAGCGGGCCTTGCCCGCTAGTCGCCCTTAACCATAACGGGTAAAACGAGGAAAAGGAAGCTGTCGCCTTCGGGTGGGAGAATCTTGATGGGCGCGAGGGGATTTTTAAACAGAATGCGAACGGCATCACAGTTAGCAGCCTTGAGCGCATCAAGAAGGTACTTGTTATTGAATCTAATACTGATATCGGGACCCGACTTTTTGCAGGAAGTTTTATCTGAGGAGCGTCCGAGAGCGGTGGAACAGGAAGCAGTAACGGCTCCTTCTTCAACGGAAATTTTGATACTGCTTCTGAGCCTGTCGTTAATAATAAGAGAAGCACGTTCAATGCAGTCGATAAGAGCTCTGGTATTAACGAAAGCCTCGGTCTCTGAATCAACGGGAATTGCCTTTTTGTAATCAATGAATTCACCCTCAAGAAGACGGGTAATGAGGCTGTAATCCCCGACGTTAAACATAAGGTGCTTTTTGGAAAGAGCAATGCTTACCGTTTCAATATCGTCGTTTATCATCTTGTTTATTTCGGAGAGTGCTTTTCCCGGAACTATGAAGCTGACGTTTACGCCGCTTTTTACCGGTTCCTTTCTGACAGCGAGCTGGAATCCGTCGAGAGATACCATCGTGAGCAGGTCATCCTCAAAAATAAACTTAACACCGGTAAGTGCAGGACGGGTATCGACTACCGCGACAGCGAACAGAGTCTGGTCTATCATCGACTTAAGGGACTCTGCGGGAATATCAATTACCTCAGCACTGTCCTGGACCTGCGGAAGCTGAGGGTACTCAACGGCAGGCATACCTAAAATGGTATACTCGGTGAGTCCGCAGCGTACCTCTGTGAGATTTTTTGCATCAGCGCTTACGGTAACGCTTCCGCCGGGCATATTCCTCAGCATATCATTGAAGAGTTTTGCATTGAGGACTATCTCCCCTTCCTCATCAACCTTAACGTCGATGCAGGTGGAGATTCCGATTTCAAGGTCGTACCCCGAAAGATGAAGTAAACCCTTCTCCGCTCTCATTAATATTCCCTCCAGAGCGGGAACGGTAGTTTTCGAGGATACTGCTCTCGAAACGATGGAAACCGCATCGTAGAGAGCTTTTTGTTCACATGTAAATTTCATAAAACCACATCCCAACGGAAAAATTATAGAATAATATAATATATAATATTTAGTAGCAGCAGTAGGGGCGGTCAAATTGTCGAAACTACGCAAATGTCGTTGTGAGGACTCCTCTTTTGCCCCGAAAACTTTCATCATCCGCTTGTCTAAAAAAAGTCGGAATGTTGAAAGTTAGAATTTTCAACTCGACAGGTCGAAAAAGTACTGTCAATTGTCGAATTGTAAAAGCACTAATTATTTCTGATATTTTTGATGATATCCTCAATGAGCTCTTTATATTTCGGGTCGATAGAAATATTCTGTTCCACCTGCTGAATGGTGTAGACGATGGTGGAATGGTTTCTTCCGCCTATCTCATCTCCGATTGCGGACATCGACATCTGTGTTATCTCGCGGATAACGTATACCGCAACCTGACGTGCAGAGGATATATTCTGCGAGCGTTTCGAGGATTTTATATCTTCTGCGGTTACTCCGTAGATACGGGATACCTCGGAAAGTATACGGTCAATGGTGATGGGAGTCGGCTGAGTATCGTTAAGTATGTCGCGGATTGCCTCTTGCGCAAGCATTATCGAGGGCTTTGCTCCTGAAATGTTGTGGTATGCATTGAGCTTTTTTACCGCTCCTTCAAGCTGTCTTATGTTGTTTTTGAGCTTGTTTGCAATGTACTCAGCGATATCTTCGGGAATTTCAAAGCCCAAAAGCTCCGCCTTGCGTCTGATTATTGCGATACGCGTTTCAAAATCGGGCGGCTGGATATCTGCAATGAGTCCCCACTCGAATCGGGTACGGAGTCTGTCCTCTAAAGTTTTTATCTCCTTCGGCGGACGGTCCGACGTCAGTACTATCTGCTTTTTATTTTCAAAAAGGTTATTGAAGGTATGGAAGAATTCCTCCTGCGTACCCTCTTTACCTCCGATAAACTGAATATCGTCCACCAAAAGCACGTCTGCCTGACGGTACTTCTCGCGAAATTCTCTTCTCGTATCGTTTCTTATCGCATCAATAAGCTCGTTAGTGAAGTCCTCACCCTTTATGTAGCAGATATTCATACCCGGATTATTGTTTTTTATCTCGTTGCTTATCGCATACATAAGGTGAGTTTTACCGAGTCCCGAATTTCCGTATATAAATAGAGGGTTATAGTTACCCGCAGGATTTGCAGCTACCGCAAGAGATGCCGCGTGCGCAAACTTATTCGTCGAGCCTACTATAAAGGTGGAGAATGTGTACTCGTACGCCACGTCCCCGTCCCTTATCGGATCAAAACCTGCAAGATCCGGTCTTTCTGCGGCGTCCTCGGCAAGCTCAACCCGTACCGTAGTTTCAAATCCCAAAACTTTTTCAAACGCCTCAGTTAAAAGAGGAATATATTTCGTCAGTACGACATTATATTTAAGGGGTGACTTTATGGACAAGAGTACCGAGCCGTCCGATTCCAGTCTTACCGGCTCAAGTGCCAAGATCCACAACTCATACGCTGTTTGCGACATTTTATTCCTGCAGTAATCCAGCACCGAACTGAATATATCTAAAAATGAATCCATTTTCAAAATCCTTTCGTTTTTTATTTATTTCAAGTGGAGTATTCAACTCCGTTTTTCGACATTTTTTTATCTTTTTCGGGAAATTCCCTTTATTTTACCGTATTTTTACTGTTGAAAACCTGTCAAATCAGTTGAAAACCTCTATTCCGTCCTCGCTTTTTTATTCCACTCTCCCCTTCTCTTTTCTCTTATCCGTATATCTGCTCCATTATAATTTATTATAGCATATTTCTTCCCCGTTTGCAAGGTTTTTGACAACTAATTTAATGTATATTATATAATGTAAAAAAACAACGGACGGAGTCCGTTGTTTTTTTGCATCGGAAGCAGTTGGTCGAGTGTGGAACTCATACTTTCCGTTGTAATATACT
>CAJGEB010000125.1 GCA_904502045.1 uncultured Oscillospiraceae bacterium | reverse complement strand
GATGTCCGGTGTGCGGGAGTGATGCGGTACACGAAGCGGAGGAGGCTGCGCTGAGATGTCAGAATCCGTCGTGTCCGGCGCAAATACTGATGAATCTTATACATTTTGCATCGAGAGATGCGATGGATATTGACGGAGCGGGTCCTGCAGCTATGGAGAAATTCACCGAACTCGGACTTGTAAATTCCCCTGCCGACCTATATGTGCTGGATAAAGAGAAGGTCGCCGCGATAGATGGAATGGGCAAAAAAAGTGCCGATAATTTAGAAGCATCGGTGGAGAAATCGAAAGAAGCGGGACTTGCAAGGGTACTGTACGCATTCGGAATAAGAAATATCGGTCAAAAAGCCGCAGCGTTACTTGCGGAAAAATTCGGAGATATAGACGGAGTAATGTCGGCGAGAAAAGAGGATATACTCGAAATAGACGGCTTCGGAGAGGTAATGGCGGAGAGCGTGATAAGGTATTTTGCGCAGCCGCAGAGTAGGGAGCTTGTTGAAAGACTGCGAAATTCCGGAGTAAAAATGGAGGACAAAAGAAAACGCAGCAGCGAATTACTTTCGGGAAAGACGTTTGTGTTGACGGGTACCCTTGAAACGATGTCAAGGAGCGAAGCTTCACAGTTTATTGCGGAAAACGGAGGAAAAACGAGCTCAAGCGTGTCGAAAAAGACGGACTTTGTAGTAGCTGGCGAGGAAGCGGGAAGTAAGCTTACGAAAGCAAAAGAGCTCGGAATCGCCGTAATAAGCGAAACCGAGCTGCTTGAGATGATAAAGGGTTAGATACCGTTGTAAAAATCCGTTAAGAAGGGGATATTTTTGAGCTCAAAGGAGCGTCCTTTGAGATAATTGAGGGTAGAAGCGTCTGTGGGAAAGGCAAACGTGAGCTTATAAGAGCAGAGAGCCTGATGGGAAAATCCGGTATTTTTAAAGTCCTTGATGCGACCGTATTTGGTGTCGCCGAGGAGTGGGTGTCCGATATTTGCAAACTGTGCGCGTATCTGATGGGTGCGGCCGGTGAGGAGCTCGGCTTCTACAAGGGAGTACCCGTTTTTCGTGTCGAGCACTCGGTATTTTGTGACGGCAGAAAGCGCCCCCGGAGTTTTCTCCTTTGATACCGACACGGTGTTTGAGGAGCTGTCCTTTAAAATATATCCCTTTAGGGTATCGGCGCGATTTTTGGGGACTCCTTTCACGACACAAAGATAAAATTTATCTATTTCGCGTTTTTTGATTTTTTCGTTGAGTATCCGCAGGGAGTCGGCATTTTTCGCCGCGATGACGATACCTGAGGTATTGCGGTCGATGCGGTTGCACAGCGCGGGAACAAAGGAGTTTTCATGTTCAGGGGAGTACTCTTTTTTGTTATATAGGTAGAGTAGAATTCGGTTGATGAGGGTGTCGTACTTTTCGTTTTCGTCCTCATGGACAACGAGTCCGGCGGGCTTATTGGTGAGCAGGATATTCTCGTCTTCGTAAACGATGTCGAGCTCCGTCTTTGCGTGTAAAAATGGGAGCGAGGAATTACCGTCGGGGAAAAACTCGTCGTTAATATACATATCCACGACATCGTTTAAATTAAGGCGCTGTGATATCTCGCCTTTTTTGCCGTTGACCTTTATCCTTTTGAGTCTGATGTACTTATACATAAGAGCCTGCGGTAAAAAAGGAGCCGCTTTTGATATGAACTTATCGAGGCGCTGATTAGCATCATTTTGTGAAATAATAAAGCTTTTCATAAGCGATCTCCTGAAAAAATAAAAAAATATGGAAATATTGTAAAATAAAATTTACATTTTGTCAAACATGGTGTAAAATAAAGAAGTCATAATAAAGATCAATGTGATGAAAGGAAGAAAAGAGATGTTTAACAAAGAGAAAAAGATTGAAAAGATCATAGAGTGGGGAAGAGAGAAGAGAACTAACAAGATCGTTAAATTGGCGAGCCACAAGGATCCTGAGATCAGAATTGCAGTAGCAAAGGCTTGCAAGCACCTCAGAAACGGAGAGGGCTATCTCGTACTTACCAATCTTGTAAGAGATGAGGAAGTAGCCGTAAAGAAGGAAGCGATCATATCTCTCGGAAAGTTCGGAAGAACCGAGGCAATAAGCCATCTTCTTCACATTAAGGAGAGCGAAACCGACGAAGAGATAAAGGCTGTATGTCAGGAAGCTGTTGACGAGCTCCACAGAGGTGCAAGAGAGTAATTTAAAGCTTACGCGAAAAAACGGGAGGAGATCCTCCCGTTTTAATTTTATATTTTCTTTTCGGAGCCGTCGGGGTTAAACAAGGGGAGATAAGCGAGATATTCGATGTCGGAACGGTTATATGCATCGCCCTCACCGAGAATCGCCATCTTACCGACGATATTTCCGCCGGCTTCTGAAACGAGCTTTTCGAGAGCGTGGAGCGATTCACCGGTACTGATAACATCGTCTACGATGAGAACTCTTTTACCCTTCATTTTTTCGACGTCTTTACGCTCGATGAAAAGAGTCTGAGTATTTGCGGTAGTGATGGAGTCGACGGAGGTTGAGATTATATCACGCATATAAAGTTTGGGCGATTTGCGAGCGAGGATATAGGTGGTTTCTCCGTTTTGGCGAGCCATCTCAAAAAGAAGGGGAATACCTTTCGATTCGGCAGTGATCATAATATCGTGTTCGGGAGCTCTTTTGAGCAGTTCTTTTGCACAAGCGACGGTAAGCTCAACATCTCCGAAGATAACGAAGCCTGCGATATAGAGATCATCATTAACTTTACACAAAGGCAGATCGCGCTCAAGACCTGCAACGGAAATACGGTAGAAATCCTTCATAAAAAATCACCTCATCAGAATAATTATGCACCTATAAAAGTGTAGCACATAAAAAATAAAAAAACAAGAGTAAAATAAACGGCAAAAAGGAGAATTTATATTTGACGAAATAGGGGAAAAGTAGTATAATAAATAAGATATAGATATAAGGTAAGGAGAGGTTGAATGGCAAAGGAATCCGCAAAAGAAATTCCGCAGGAGGAGCTTGACAGACAAGAGGAGTTCGTGTGTCTTGTGAAGGAACATTTTGAGGGTAAGAAATGCTTTGTGCACAGCTACGGATGCCAGCAAAATGTAGCGGACAGTGAGAGGATAAAGGGTCGGCTTGAGGAGATGGGCGGAGTTTTTACCGATGAAGTAAACGAGGCTGACTTTATATTATATAATACCTGCGCAGTAAGAGAGACTGCGGAGGATAGGGCGTTCGGGAACGTTGGAGCGCTTAAGCATTGCAAGGAGCGCAACCGCGATGTAATAATAGCACTTTGCGGATGTATG
>CAJGEB010000124.1 GCA_904502045.1 uncultured Oscillospiraceae bacterium | reverse complement strand
TCTCCCGATTCGTCTATATCATACTCCGAACTTATCTTCACTGCTATTTGATCAAGTGAGTTTCTTCCGCAAAGCTCCTGCGCAGTCGTGTAAGGTATATAAATAAATCCCGGAAGATACTCGCTTATCACCCCTTGCAATATATTTCCGCCCGATGAAACTACTCCGATCACTTCAAGCTCCTCGTTTTTATTCCCCACCATCACATTAATCGTCCTTCCCGTTATATTGTCACGGGAATAAAACGTTCTCGCTACGCTCTCGTCTACTACGCACACCCTTCTCTTTTCCGATACGTCCTTTCTCTCTATCAGTCTGCCGTATAACGCTTCCAATACTATTACCTGCTCGGCTCCTTCGTCTACTCCCCAAATTACAGATTCCGCAACAAGCCCGCGCGCTCCTATTCTCCCTATCTCCATCATCACCGGTACTGCACTTTCCGTTACCGAAAGCTTCCTCACTACCCCAAGATCCCTCGCCGTAAGCTCGGTTAGCTTCAGTCTTGTATCCGCAGTTACCGAAAGTCCGTCAATTCCGAGCCCGCTCATCTCTTCAAGGATAGTCCTCTTCCCCGTTTCTCCTATCGCACCTATAAGAGTTATTGATACTACCCCTATTGCAATCGACAGTATCGTGAGTACGCTCCTTATCTTACGCCGAACAATATTCTTCATTACATATCTTATTGTTTCCATCTGCTATTCCTCATTTTGCTTTTTTACCGCCACTATCACCATATCCCCTTGAAGTTCCTCTGTCGCTACAACTACCCTATCTCCTGCGCCTAATCCGCTTTTTACCTCCGCGCCGTCACTGAACTCCTTTCCCGATACTATATCCTTTCGTACTGCAGTCGAATTTTTCAGCACATAAACATATTCCTGATTATCCTTGTCCTGCATTATACATTCATACGGTATTACCGAAACCTTCTCGTTTTCAGTTGTGTATATCTTCGCACTTACACTGTAACCGGGCTTTATTTTCTTCAAATCAGCACTTTCATCAAATTCTATTTCAATATCAATCACCGTTTCCTGAGTAGTTCCGTTAAGCCTTTTTCTTGCCGTCGGATATATCTTCTTTACTTTCCCGTTAATCCTTCTGTTTGAAAACGCACTCCCGCTTACTATGCACCGCTGTCCTTCCTCGATCTCTTCTGCGTATATCTCATTTACACTTACTATCGCATTCAGGTTTTCGGTATCCGTTATCTTTATCAAGGGAGTTGCAGATATCTTCATCGTTCCTTCACTTATATTTATCTCACTTATAACTCCGCTGAAATTTGAAACTACCGTTTCAGGCAGTGTTTCCAGATCATACCTTATCTTCTCTGTGTATTTGTCATATTCCTCGATACTTAAATTGTATATATCTAAAAGCTCCAGCAGGTTTTCATACGAAATATCCAGTTTCTCCAGTTCTTTAAGTATATCTTCTATCCCTTCTATATCTCCTATTTCAACTCCGCTTAACATTCCTGCACTCAATACCGACTCGGTAAGCTCCTTGTCTATCTTGAAAAGCGCATCTCCTTTCTCAACGTAATCCCCTACCTTTACATATAACTCACTTATTATTACCGGAACTCCAACATATATCTCTCGACTGTTTAATGCCGTTATTTCTCCCGCTGCGCTCACACTTTCACTGTGTTCACGCTCTTCAATATATGTGTATTCCACCTGAGGTAAGCTGCTCAATACCGCTTCAGGTACATATCTGAGCGAATACACTATTCCAATCGTAATTATAGATGCTATTATTCTGATTGCTCCCACTCGCTTTTTCATTTTTTCCTCCAAACAGTAATTTTTGCACAAAAATAATCTTCATTTGATAGTTTGTCAAATGAAGATATTTTTATTTACCGTTTTTATTCTTTTTTTTAGTATATTTTTCTCCGCTTATGTAAAAAATATTATCTGCAATTTATATTTCGGAGAGTGTTTTATGAATTTGATCAAATGTACTCAAAACTGTACGCATCAAAAGGACGGGTACTGTAACCTCGATACTCCAAACACGCTATGCTATAACAAAAAAACAAAATGCTGCTACTTTTCCCCGAAAAAATCACCGTCTGCAGATAAT
Organism: uncultured Oscillospiraceae bacterium; assembly: GCA_904502045.1. Classification (GTDB taxonomy): domain Bacteria; phylum Bacillota; class Clostridia; order Oscillospirales; family Ruminococcaceae; genus RGIG8367. The sequence continues at coordinate 1,238 of CAJGEB010000124.1, read as the reverse complement.
GTTAAGCGCGTCTGATACCGTTCTGACTCCGCACACCTCAATCTTTTTCTTCAGATCGGATTGTATATGAGCAAGACTGCTGTATGGTACCACGCATTTTGTGAATCCGAGCCTTATCGCTTCAGCTACCCGCTCTGACGCTCTCGATACCGAGCGTATCTCGCCGGTAAGCCCTATCTCTCCAAATGCCACCACTCCCGAATCCACCGGTGTATCCGTCAATCCCGAAACAAGCGCTGCTGCTACTGCAAGATCTGCTCCCGGCTCGTCAAGTCTGAGTCCGCCCACTACATTTATGTATACATCCATACTCCCGAAATAATATCCTGCACGCTTTTCAAGCGCTGCTATCAACAGCGCGGTTCTGTTGTAGTCAAATCCTGCTGAGGTCCTGCGCGGAGTTCCGAAACCCGTTTTTGCTACAAGCGCTTGTATCTCGGTAAATATCGGACGTATTCCCTCTATAACGCTACATACGCATGTTCCCGATACATTCTCAAGACGCTCCGACAAAAGCGCTGACGACGGATTCGTTACCTCTCTCAGCCCCTTATCCCACATCTCAAACATTCCTATTTCATTGGTGGAGCCGAAACGGTTCTTTTCCGCACGCAATATTCTGTATGACAAATTCCTGTCGCCTTCAAAATAAAGCACCGTATCCACTATATGCTCCATTACCCGCGGTCCCGCAATGGCTCCTTCTTTATTCACGTGCCCCACTATCACTATCGGTATCTGCTCACTCTTCGCAAGCTTCGTAAGCGCTTGGGCGCATTCCCTTATCTGCGTTATGCTTCCCGGAGCTGAAGACAGACTGCCGTTATGCATAGTTTGTATCGAATCCACCATCACTGCGTCAGGCTTAAACTCATTTATCAGCTCGCATACTCCCTCAAGCTCGGTCTGCGTCGCTACATATATGTTTTCACAGTCTACTCCCATCCGCTCGGCTCGCATCTTTATCTGACTCTTACTCTCTTCTCCCGATATGTACAGTATCTTCATTCGCTCTCCCAAATTACCGCACATATGTAAAAGTAACGTCGATTTTCCTATGCCGGGGTCTCCTCCCAGTAATACTATTGAACCCTTAACAAGTCCGCCTCCCAGCGCTCTGTTAAGCTCCTCCATTCCTGTGTCGTATCTCATCTCTTCGGATATGTCTATATCCTTTATCGAAGTTACTCCTTCCTCGGTCGGTATCCATTGCTTTGATACCCTTTTTGAAGAAGCTG
>CAJGEB010000123.1 GCA_904502045.1 uncultured Oscillospiraceae bacterium | reverse complement strand
GAATATTTTCTCCGCGAACAGATGAAGGCTATTTCCGAGGAGCTTGGCGACAACGAGAGTGTAAGAGATGAGGTTCAGGAGTACTGCTCAAAAATCAGAAAGCTTGCTTTAGATGAAAAATCCGAGGAGAAGCTTATTAAAGAGGCTGAGCGTCTTTACAAAATGCCCGATAATTCCCACGAAGCAGGAGTCATCAGAGGCTACCTCGACAGCTGCCTTGAGCTCCCGTGGAACAAACGCACGGTGGATAAGCTTGATGTTGCAGCAGCGAAAAAGGTACTTGATAAAGACCATGACGGTATGGAAAAGGTCAAAGAACGTATTCTTGAGCTTTTGGCGGTACGCAAGCTTGCGCCTGATATTAAAGGGCAGATAATCTGTCTTGTCGGACCCCCCGGAGTCGGAAAAACATCAATTGCTAAATCCATTGCTACCGCTATGGGCAGAAAGTACGCAAGAGTATCTCTCGGCGGAATGCGCGATGAATCCGACATCAGAGGACACCGCAAAACCTACATCGGAGCTATGCCCGGCCGTATAATTAACGCGCTGAAGCTTGCCGGCTCCAAAAATCCGCTGATACTTCTTGATGAGATCGACAAGATGGGTAACGATTTCCGCGGGGATCCTGCTTCTGCAATGCTTGAAACTCTTGATCCGGAGCAAAACTCTGCTTTCCGCGACCATTATATTGAAATTCCCTTTGATTTAAGCGAAACTTTATTCATCACCACCGCAAATACTCTCGATACCATTCCCGCGCCTTTGCGTGACCGAATGGAAATAATTGAGCTTTCAAGCTACACAAGGGATGAAAAATTCCACATAATCAAAGATTTTCTTGTTACAAAACAGCTCAAACGCCACGGACTCACCCGTAAAACTCTGAAAATTTCGGATGATGCAGTATATTCTATCATTGATTTTTACACTCGCGAATCGGGAGTCAGAAGCGCCGAACGCACAGTAGCTGCCCTTTGCAGAAAAGCGGCTAAGTTGAGCGCGTCGGGCGCCTCAAAGTGTACTGCCGTTTCGGCTGATAACATCGAATCCTTCCTCGGACCGAAAAAATTCCGCCCCGATTTTATTGAAAATCAGGACGAAGTCGGAATGGTCAACGGTCTTGCCTGGACCAGCGTCGGCGGCGAAATGCTCCGGATAGAGCTTGCTGTGCTTGACGGAACCGGTAAGATTGAACTGACCGGCGGTTTGGGCGACGTAATGAAGGAGTCCGCAAAAATTGCCGTAAGCTATGTACGCAGCCGCGCATTAGAGCTTGGAATCTCCCCCGATTTCTACAAAACCAAGGACCTGCACATCCACGCTCCCGAGGGCGCGGTCCCCAAGGACGGTCCCTCTGCAGGAGTTACGATGTGTACCGCTCTCGTATCGGCACTCACCGATATCCCCGTGCACCGCGATATTGCTATGACAGGTGAGATTTCTCTTCGCGGAAAGGTTCTTGCCATCGGCGGACTTAAAGAAAAGGCTATGGCTGCTCACCGCGCCGGAATAACCACGGTAATAATCCCGAAGGATAATCACGCGGATATTGCTGAAATTGATGCGGCAGTACGCGACAGCATCACCTTTATCGAAGCTCAGGACGTCAAAGAGGTACTCGATCACGCACTCAAATTCCGCACAAAACCGCTTCCGCAGCCGATAGATATTCCTCAGAATTTCACCTCAATTCCGATAAATCAGGAGCTCAACACAATAAAACAATAAAAAAAGAGGGTACACGCTTTGTGTACCCTTTTAAAATTTTACTTTATTTTCTCTGCCGCAGCTTCTGCGAACTTATTATTTACAAGCTCCTCGTACGGTGCTTTTTTTGAAAGCTCTCCCGCCTCGGTCATTACCGTCTGCAATTTATCAAGAGCTTCCTTTTTCATTACGGGAGTTTCGCTCCACGCATCAATATCCTTGTATCTCTGCACTACCGTCGTGAGAAGCTCCATATCGGTATCGGGGAAAAATTCCGTTATTGCCTCTGCTACCGTCCTTGCATCGTTCTCCTTTACCCAAACCAGTCCCTTCTGCACCGCATTGACAAACTTCTGTACCGTTTCCTCGTTCTTTGCAATGTAGCTCTTAGAGGCAAAATATGCGGTGTAGGGCATCTCTCCGCTCTCCTCGCCTATTGATGCGACTATATAACCCACTCCCTCTTTTTCAAGAGCGGTAGCCGTCGGCTCGAAAAGTGCGACGTAATCTCCTGTTCCGGCAGTGAAGGCTCCGGCGATCAGTGCAAACTGTATGCTGTTATCAAAGGTAAGGTCCTTTCCCGGAACCAGCCCCTTACTTTTCAGGGTATATTCCAAGGTCATATAAGGCATTCCGCCCTTTCTTCCGGGGAGTACTACCTTTCCTCTCAGGTCTTCCCAATCAAAATTATCCGTCTTTTCTCTCGCAACCAAAAAGGAACCGTCCCTTTTTGTCAGCTGCGCTATGACCTGACAGTAATCCTCTTTACCCTCGTTATACACGTATATTGTGGATTCGGGTCCCGCAAAGCCTATATCTGCGCTTCCCGACAGAGCCGCCGCCATTACCTGATCTGCTCCCTGACTTGTCGAAAGCTCTATTTCAAGTCCTTCTTCTTCGAAAAATCCATTGGCTATCGCCGCATACTGCGGTGCGTAAAATATCGACCGTGTTACTTCATTCACCCGTACCTTTACTTTTCCGCTATCATTTTTACATCCCGCGAATATTCCGCACAGTACTGCGATACATAAGACTATCGCTATGTATCTTACCGCTTTCTTGAGCATAATTTTTCTCCTTATATTAAAAATTTATCTCCGTTTTCACGTCTATTCCTTTCCCATATTCCTTATCGCAAGCTTTTCAAAAAATGCTACCGTTTTATACATTATTGCCGCCATCACAGCAAGTATTATTACACTCGCCATAACGAGATCCATCTTGAACACCTGACCGCCGTATACTATCAGATACCCGAGTCCCGCCTTCGATACTAAAAATTCTCCCGCAATTACTCCGACAAGAGAAAGTCCTATGTTTACCTTCAAGGAGTTAAAAAGAGTAGAAACGTTATACGGAAGTACTACCTTTAAAAATATCTTTGCTTTACTCGCTCCGAATGTTTTCACCATCTTTATCTTTTCCGAATCGGTATTGTTAAAACCGTTCAGCATCTCAAGGGTTGTGACTATCATTGATATTGCAAGTGCCATTACTATTATCGCCTGCGAACCGGCTCCGACCCAAATTATTATTACGGGACCCAGTGCTATCTTCGGCAGACTGTTCAGTGCCACCAGATACGGTTCAAGCGTCTTTGAAAGGAATTCCGACCACCAAAGTGCCGCCGCTATT
>CAJGEB010000122.1 GCA_904502045.1 uncultured Oscillospiraceae bacterium | reverse complement strand
GGTTGCGGTAAGGGCGGATTTATGTCGGTGCTTGCGGCGAGGAATCAAGGGATAAATTACGTAGCCGTCGATATGAAGGACGATATGCTGGGACTGGCAAAGAGAAAGATAGAGAAAAGCTATAAGGAAAGCGGAATACTTGAATGCCGCGGAATAAAAAACGTACTTTTAACTCCTTACGATATCGAGAGGATAGACTCGGTGTTCGGAGCCGAGGATAAAGCCGAGCGGATATACATAAATTTCTGCAATCCGTGGCCGAAGAAATCGCAGAATAAAAAGCGGCTTACCCACACAAGACAGCTTATCAAGTATCGTGAGTTTTTGGCAGACGGCGGAGAGATACGATTTAAGACCGACGATGACGGACTTTTTGATGATTCGGTAAAATACTTTGAAGAGTCGGGGTACGAGATAACCTACATTACACGCGACCTGCACGCAGAGAATATTCCCGACAATATCGTTACCGAGCACGAGGATATGTTTTCGCAGATGGGAATAAAGATAAAATATCTTACAGCAATAAAAAAGGTGAGTTTTTAGCTCACCTTTATTTTTTATTCAAATGGGTTATGTATGTAGGAGTTTGAGTAGTAGTGAAGGAGTATCCAATCGAATGTTTTACCTTCCTTTGCATAAAGGTTTGCACCGCGTTGGCTGAGTCCGACACCGTGACCCCAGCCGCGAGATACAAAGGTGAAGGAGTCGGTAGCTTTGTCGTAGTTTGCAGTAAATGCCGTGGAATGAAGAAGTCGTGAACCGCTCTCGGAGAGCATAACTTTGTTGCGGAATTTCGCACCGCTTATAAGCTCCTCTCCGACGTACATAGTATCAACGTAGTACCCTTCGTTACCGTCAAGATACGTAACGGGTCTGAACCAATTTTTCTCGTTTCCGTCTTCGAGGGTTATTGCAAGTTCGGAAAATACCGAAGAATTAAGCACGATTTCTCTGACCTCGTCAGCAGAAAGGGTAAACTCGTATTTAAAATTATCAAGGCTTTCTACCGACAAAAGATTTCTGACATATCCGCCCCACGCGCTCTCTGCGGAAACGGAAACTCCCGCGTTTGAGGAGGTATACGTAGCGAGAACGTATTTGTGGGATTTATCGTCCTTTACGGTAAGTCCGAAAACTTCTTTTACTATTTCTCTCAGCTCGTCCGAAACGGGATTTCTTCTGAGCACTCCGCTCAGCTCGTTTTTGCTGTATTTAAGAAAGGTATAAGAAGCTACTGCCTGAGCCTTTATGGCTTCGGGGTGGAATACATCTCCCACCTCGGCGTTTACTATCTGACATATAGCGTCAAATGCAGTCATAGAATCGCCGTTTATTATTACGACTTCATTTGCGAGCTGTTCAAAAAGAGCTTCTTTTTCGTCCTCGGAGGAGGATGACTCATCGGAGCTTTCGGGAGTGCTTGACTGCTCTGAGCCGGAGCTTTCCTCAGAAGGTGCGCTTGACTCGCTTGAGGAGTCCGAGGAGTTTTCGGGAGCCGAAGAACTTGAATTTACGTCAGGCTCGCTTGAAGAGCTTGACTCCTCAGGAGCACTTGACTCTGAGCTGCCGCTGTGGTCGATTCCGGAGGAATCTTCCCACGGAAAAGAGGAGGACTCGCTTTCCGAGTCGGGAGGGGATACCTCGGGAGGCGTTGAGGTTTGTGAGGACTCTTGTGAACTGAAGGAGTGTTCCGGAACAGAGGATGAAGAGGAAAGGGCTCCCTCGGAAATTTCGGAAGCGTAGTTGTTTTGGTAAACCTTTATCCATGTGTCAGGCATAACGGGGTTCGGATTTTTATATGCAGCAGAGGTATCGACCGAGGGGTCCTCTCCGGGACGCACCTTGCGCGCCACGACTACCCATCTCGCTTCATAAAATTCATAAGAGCAGGTGGAGAGCGTTAACAGCTTATCTGTCGGCAGTACGTCGACGCCGGTACAGATGTAGCTTCTTGAGATAGCTTCATCAAGGTAATCCTGAGTAGACTTCTCGTCGCCTTCTATAAACATATGGTATTTAAATACGGGACCGTCTGTGTCAAGGGTATTTGCAAGGAAGCAGGCTACTATTTTATACGCAGTCATACCGTCCGAGTATATTGAATCGAAGTAGATGACGGGGTGCTCGCGGTAATAGCTGATTTTTTTGTATTTAATAATTTCGCCGAACATCTGCTCATCGCGCATATTATGTCCGTAAATTATCGTGTTGGTACTTTCTTTTTGGAAATCGACCTCGTAATCTGCAAAAAGCACACCGTATTCGCTGTGTTTTCGGTAGAAATCGCGTCTGAGGTAGTAGTCGTTATCGTCAGCCTGCACAACGACGTGATTGAGGGGAGTACCCGGAATCATAAGCATTCCCACGATGTCGGGATTTATCTGGTAAAGCTCTTTGAAGCGGTTAGGGGGGAAGTCTGCGGAGGGTGAGGAGGATTCCGTACCGGACGAGTCATCGGGATTTCCCGGACTTGTCTGGGAAAACTCAGGATTATACATACTTGCAAGGTTGTTTATAAGATCTTTATTTTTTTCGGATTTTATAAAATAGTTTACGATGTAGGTTCCTGAGGCGATAAAGATGACGAGAGCGACTAAAAGTGCTATTTTTCGGATTATTTCAGTAGGAGCATCATTTTTCCAAGGGATGAAGCCTGTCCAAAACGGTTTATTTTTTTTGGTATCGGGAGATGCGGACTCATCCTTTGTAAAGGAGGATGCGAGCAGTGCGGACTTGCCTGCCAAAGCAGCAGCAACGGTTGCACCGCAATCCTCTTTGAGATAGCCGTCGAGGTAAAGTCTTACGAGGTCTATCGCGTGCAAAACGGAGAGGTCTTTTTTAGCAGGCAGCCGCTTAGTCCAAACTCTTTGGGAGTCGCAAACCGCTGCAAAAGCGTAGACGGAGTCTTCGTCTGCGGAGTTAATAAGAGAAACTCCGAGTGCGGAGCCGCCTTCTTTTCTTGCATTTACTGCCGCATAAACGGCAGCGGCTTCACTTACAGCTCCGTGCTTTTGAATAATATTTCCGGGTACAAGTTTTTTTAGTTTGGAAGGATCCCCCTCGGCGTTAAAGGTATAGGCAAGGGCGGGATTTTTAGGGAAGATATCGGTAACGGACTCCTTAACTGCAAGCTGTGCGCAGGAGAAAGAGGAATCCGCCTCAGAAAGCCGCTGAGCCGCAGCGACGGCAATACCGAGGTCGTTATCGGAATAAAGCTTTTCTCCGAAAAGAGTACGAGCGGCGTTCATTGCGGCTTTTGCTTTGTCATAAGAGGAAGAGAGAGTATCCCCCCGTGCAACAAATTTGATATTAACGTCATCGCCGATAGGGCGTAAAACATACTTTACTCCTAGCTCAGCGCACTTGCC
>CAJGEB010000121.1 GCA_904502045.1 uncultured Oscillospiraceae bacterium | reverse complement strand
GTTTTGGTATTTACAACTTCGTACATTTGTTTCAGATTGACGTTTTATGCGGTCAGAAAAGAGAAAAATAGCGAGGAATTTACTTTGCCGCCCGGAAAAATATACGAACAATACCGCGATATAATGTTTAAGTGGATGAAGGAAAGCAGGGAGATACCCTTTAAAGAGGTGGAGATAATCTCTTTTGACGGACTTGTGCTTAAGGGGAAATATTATGAGGGGGAGCCGGGAGCTCCGGTTGAGCTTATGATGCACGGTTACCGCGGAGAAGCCGAGAGAGATCTTTGCGGCGGAATACAGAGAGCGTTTGCATTAAAGCGTAATGTTTTAATAGTGGATCAGCGAGCCTGCGGTAAAAGCGAGGGTAACGTAATAACCTTCGGAGTAAACGAGAGCCGCGACTGCAGAGCGTGGGTGGAGTGCATTATAAAAATGCTCGGACCTGACGTGAGGATAATCCTTACGGGAATATCAATGGGGGCGGCTACGGTAGTAATGGCGGCGAGCAGACCGCTTCCCGAAAACGTCGTCGGAATTTTGGCGGATTGCGGTTACAGCTCCGCAAAAGCAATAATAAAAAATACCATAAAAGAGATGAAGTTGCCCGCAAATTTACTATATCCGTTTGTTAAATTGGGAGCCAAAATATACGGACATTTTGACGTGGAAGAAAATCCGCCTATTGAAGCGGTGAAGAAATGCAGGGTGCCGATTATTTTTGTGCACGGGGAAGATGATAAATTTGTACCGTGCTATATGAGTAGGGAGCTTTTTGATGCGTGTACTGCGCCGAAAAGGCTCGTTGAAGTAGCGGGAGCCGGGCACGGACTTAGCTACATGGTGGACGGTGAAGGTTACCTGAAAGCGCTTGATGAGTTTTCGGCTGAGATGGGAATTCCTAACATTGAGTTTTAATAAAGAAAAGCACCGTAATAATACGGTGCTTTTTGTATGCTGTGTGTCGTTATACCGGAGAATCCCGCAAAGTAGTTTCCTGTTTCAATTTTTTCACACGATGCGTGTAAATGAATAGGAATACGGTGAACTGAATGAGGAACGTTACCGACCATGAAACGAGGTAGGATATATACAGCCACTGTGTTGAGTGGAATCTTTCCATTTGGAAGATGGTGTATATCCAAGCGATACGGATACCGCAGACGCCGAGAATCGAGATTATCATAGGAGCTACAGAAACTCCCATACCTCTCAAAGCACCGGACGATACATCCATCAGACCGCAGAGGAAGTAGGACAAGCAGATGTAGGTCAGACGGATAACGCCGTAGGAGATCGCTTCGGCGGAATCCGTAATATAAATCGAGAGAAGCGGTTTTGCAAAAGCAAAAACTCCGGCTCCGGCAACGATTCCGAGTGCGCTCACACTTGCAAGGCATATTTTTAATATTTTAAACACGCGTTCATACTGCTTTGCGCCGACGTTTTGACCTATAAAGTTTACGGCGGTCTGGTGGAATGCATTCATACAAACGTAAACAAATCCTTCAAGGTTAGCAGCGGCGGCGTTTCCGGACATTACAATATCTCCGAAAGAGTTGACTGATGACTGTATAATAACGTTTGAAATAGCAAAAAGGGAGCTTTGGAGTCCTGCGGGGAGACCTATTCGAATTATTTTTAAAAGCTGGACTTTATATATTTTTATTTTAGATAAAAAGAGTCGGCAAGCATCGGTCCTTTGCATCAAAGCAATAACAACAAGTACGGCTGAGACAGCTTGCGAGATAACGGTAGCCAAAGCAACTCCGTCAACGTCCATATTAAAAAGGGTGACAAACATAATGTTGAGGATTACGTTGATAACTCCCGCAAGAAACAAAAAAACAAGCGGACTTTTGGTATCTCCGGCGGCTCTGAGAATGGAGGCACAGAAGTTGTAGACCATATTAAAGATAATTCCGCCGAAATATATCCGCATATAAATGGTGGAAAGAGGCAGTACCTCTGTCGGCGTTTTCATAAGTTTGAGGAAGGTTTCGCAAAAAGTCATCCCGATTACCGAGAGTAAGGCTCCGCTGATGAGGGCAGTCGGGAGTGCGGTATGGACGGTGCGGTGTATGGCTTCGGAGTCGTTTTGACCGTAGGCGTGGGCAACAGTAACGCCGGTGCCGACTGAAAATCCGAGGAAAAGGTTAACGATAAGTCCGGTGAGGGAACCGGTAGCGCCGACTGCGGCGATGCAAAGGCTACCGCGGTATTGTCCTACTATAATAAGGTCAGCGGCGTTAAAAAGGAGTTGCAAAACGCTGGTTAATATAATAGGGATAGTATAAGAAACTATGTTTGAGAAGAGCGGCCCCTCAAGCATAGACGTGTTGCGATTTTTCATTTTACCATCTACCCTCAAATTTTAGATTTATAAATAAATTGTATTCAATGCATATTATTTTTCAAGTAAAAAAATACACAAAAAAACCGAAGATTTTATCTTCGGTTTTTTTAGGTGATTGGATTATCTCTTTTTAATGATGAATATGGTAACTACTGCCGCAACAACAAGTACTGCGGGGACAGCAATCAGAACGATCAAGAGTCCGTTGCCGGAGCCTGTATTATCTGAATCAGAGGGTTGCTCAGGAGCGGAAGACTCTTCGGGAGCGGAAGACTCTTCGGGAGCGGAAGACTCTTCGGGAGCGGAAGACTCCTCGGGAGCGGAAGACTCCTCGGGAGTGGAAGACTCCTCGGGAGTGGAAGACTGCTCGGGAGTGGAAGACTGCTCGGGAGTAGAGGACTGATCGGGAGTAGAGGACTCCTCAGACAATTTTTCCTTGATGGTATATCCGCAATCAGTACAGAGCTGAGCAGCGGTTTGTGTAGGCGCGGGGATATTGGAAGTGTGTGATTTTACCGTATCGTGTTCGTCACAGCCGTCGAAGGTACAAACGTGTGCGTGGCCATCGGAGGACTTGTATTCCCAAGCGGAGCCGAAAGAGTGGGGCAGGGTATTACCGTAGCTTTTGTTGCAGGTAGTACATACCGCCTTTTTTGAGCAGGTAGCACTTCCACCGGAGCAGGCAGCCTTATCTTCGGTGTGGTCGCAGCCGGGTACGGAGCAAGCGTGGAAATGCTCATTGTTTTGGGAAGTCCAGGAAGTACTCATTTTGTGATTGCCGAAATCTCCGTTAAAGGTCTGGGTAAGCTTCTGTTCGCAAACGGAACAGGATTTATAGTAAACTGCTTTATTTTGGCAGTCGCCTTGTGATTTAAGATATTTGCTTGCGGGGTCCTCTGTGGGAGTGTGGGAGCTGAGGGGGCGATAGGGAATAGCATCGAGCTTTGTGGTACCGTTTGAGGCAAAAAGCTGCTGACAAGCATTGCATTTTTTGTACGCATCCCAGCCTTGTTTTTCGCAGGTGGATTCCTCGGCTCCGACAGAAGTTTTAGAAGAGTG
>CAJGEB010000120.1 GCA_904502045.1 uncultured Oscillospiraceae bacterium | reverse complement strand
TTGCCTTACCCGCCTCTACCGGTACGAATTCCACCTTTTCTCTTTTTAAAGTATCGTATATTTTCATTGTCAGCGCTCCTCTCTGCCCTGTTTTAATTCGTTATTTTCTTCTTCAAGCTCCTGTACTCTCTTTTCGAGTTTATCTATCGAAGCTCTCAGCTTACACAGTTCCTGTGAAACGGGGTCCGGTATGTGAATATGGTCAAGGGGTTTAGTCCTTATTCCGTCCCTCTTTACTACACGGGCAGGAACTCCCACTGCGGTACAATTTTCCGGTACCCTCTCAAGTACCACCGCATTAGCCGCAATTTTTGCATTATCTCCCACCGTAAACGGTCCCAGTATCTTTGCACCGCTCCCTACAAGCACGTTTTTGCCAAGCGTCGGGTGCCTTTTGCCCTTATCGTTTCCGGTTCCGCCAAGCGTTACCCCTTGATAAAGGGTACATCCGTCGCCGACCTCTGCCGTTTCTCCTATTACTATTCCGGAACCGTGGTCTATAAACACTCCGCGCCCTATCTTCGCTCCGGGGTGTATCTCTATCCCCGTCGTAAACCTCACCGACTGAGATATCATCCTCGCCAAAAAGTACCGTTTCTTCTTATATAAAAAGTGCGCCAATCTATGCCACATCAGTGCATGAAGTCCCGAATACAGCAAAAATATCTCAAACGAGCTTCTTGCCGCAGGGTCGCGCTCCTTTACCGCGCGTATATCATCCGCAAGCTTCAATTTCCCTTCGCCTCCTTAAAAAAATAACGCCCCGCCCGAATCTACCCTTCAGTAAATTTCAGACGGAGGCGACAAATCGCGGTTCCACTCCACTTTATAACTTTTACTCGGTTAACGCCCGAACTCGTCCTCAGATACTCGCTCACAGCTTTCCCCTCGGAAGCTCCGCGGTGCACTTCATAGCGCTTTCTTCGGCAGTACTCACACCGATCCGTACCGCTCTCTGTTCCGAAACCCGCTACTACTCTTCCGCTTCACAGCCTTGCATATTAAATTTAAACAAAACAGTCCGCAAACAAGGCGGACTGTAACGCTCATTTCTTTTCGCCGTGCTTAGCCTAACAGCTTATCCATTGCATAGACCGCAAAAGTAAGTGCAAACATTACTATCGCCAATATCTTCGTTGCCTTCACAAGCATAGCGTCAATAGTCTTTGCCTTCTGGCGTCCGCTTGCGGTATTTTCCTGAACCGCTCCGAGAGCACTGAGTCCGCCCTGAGATTTCGCAGAGCTCTGCAAGCTGATAACTACTATCAGCACAAGACACGATAAGATAAGAAGAATACTTCCGATTATTTCAAAAATTCCCACAATGAAAACCTCCATAACTGCCGAAAACGGCTATCTTCGGATATTGTACCACATCTTATTTTCTTTTGCAATATCTTTTTTTCGTCTTTTTTAATAATTTATTTCCGTTTCAGCTCACATATTTTAAATTTTTAGCGGTATGGTAGACCATTCGCGCCTGCCAGCGCTTCCAGGTAGCCTCTCCGGCAGTGTAGGGGTAGGGCTCCTTACCCATTATATGTCGGATTATTGCTCCGCGGTATTCAAGCGGGATCTCCATCGCCGCATCCTCCACCGCTCTTATCTCCGACTCTATCATTGCGAGCTCCACGGCTCTTGCTTCGGTCGGATGAGCAATATCGTTTCCTTTCGGCATTCCGTCGCGCACCGGCGAGGAATAAAGTATATCAAGTCTTGCCTCCTTAAGTCGTTCGTAGTCCTTTATCAAATACAGCATCCTCATATATAAATTATGAGGTAATAAATACGGATTGTTCTTTTTGCTTTGGTAGTTTCGCATTAGGTATTTCAGCTTTCCTTTCTTAATGTCGGTTACACATATCTCGTCTTTTGTTTCTTTCCGCTTTCTTCTTTCTGCTTTTTGCTTTTTACCCTTTGTCTTTTCCGTCCTTTCTTTTCATCGTATTTGCTGCGCTTGACAGGAGTTGTTCCCTGTGTTAAAATTTTCTTACAGATGAATCGTGAGTAGTTCCTCTGTGGTTTTTATTATATTCCAACAAATGTCGGAAGTCAATACCATTTCCGACGATTGTTGGAAAATTGTCATATTATACAAAAGGAGTGACTGTCTGTGGTAAGAATAGATCGAATTCAGTCCCTCATCAAAGAAAAAGGACTCACGCAGGTTTTCGTTTGCGAAAAGCTGGGAGCCAACCGCGGAAAAATAGTTGATTGGGCAAGAGGAAAATCGGTTCCTAAGGCTTGGGAGATCTCCGTTTTAAGCGAGCTTTTCGGCGTTTCTGAGGATTACCTCTACGGAAGATCCGACAGCAAGGTGAGTTTTTCGGACGACGCCGTTTTGCAGGCAGGCGGAGCCGAGCTCCCCGAGCTTAAGGCGATTCCGGTGGTGGGGTGCATCAGAGCGGGAACTCCGATCTTTGCGTACGAAAACAGCGAGGGCTACGCCTACGCGGACGTGCGGGATCCGTCAGAGTACTTTTATCTGAGGGTACACGGCGACAGTATGATAAACGCGAATATTACCGACGGCTCTCTTGTGCTTGTCAAAAAGCAGTCCTTTGCCGAGGACGGTCAGATAGTCGTTTGCATCGTGGACGGCGAAAATGCTACTTTAAAAAGATTTAAACGAAACGGGAATATGGTTGCTCTTATTCCGGAAAATAATAACTACGACCCGATTTTGTTGAGTATAAAGGATTTCGAAAATAATACCGCGAGGATCCTCGGTGTTGCGGTGGAAGTAAAAATTAAACTTTAGGAGCGCAGGCGTATGGCAAAGAAAAAAGCAGAATCCAGACAAAAAGAAAGACCCGTTTCCGACGCTTACATCGAAAACGCCGGAGTGGTCATAGATCAGCAGATAGTTGACACCATCGAAACGAACTATATGCCGTATGTTATGAGCGTTATAGTTTCGAGAGCTATCCCCGAGATAGACGGATTTAAGCCCTCTCACAGAAAACTCCTTTACACTATGTATAAAATGGGACTTTTGGGGGATACCCGAACCAAATCGGCTAACGTAGTAGGTCAGACGATGAAACTCAATCCCCACGGCGACGCCGCAATATACGAAACGATGGTGCGAATGGCGCGCGGAAACGAGTCGCTGCTCTACCCGTTCGTCGATTCAAAGGGTAACTTCGGTAAGGCGTACTCTCGCGATATGGCGTACGCCGCCTCAAGATACACAGAGGTAAAACTCGAAAAAATATGCGAGGAGCTTTTCCGCGATATTGATAAGGATACCGTCGATTTCGTGGATAACTATGACAACACTCTGAAGGAACCGACTCTCCTGCCGGTAACCTTCCCGTCAATACTCGTCAATTTTAATATGGGTATCGCAGTCGGAATGGCAAGTAACATCTGCTCCTTCAACTTCGACGATATCTGCCGCGCATCAATTGAACTGATACGGGATCCCG
>CAJGEB010000119.1 GCA_904502045.1 uncultured Oscillospiraceae bacterium | reverse complement strand
CTTTGAAAATTACGATATCAACAACGCCGTTGAGGTCTGCGAAAACGGCGAGGTATACGTTCAGGGCGGATACGTTATTATGATAGCTTTTAAGGATAACGCTTCCGTTAAAGAAATTGTGAATAAGTATCTCCCTTACTGATGCTTCAAAATTATTGCCGAGAGATTTACACATCTCTCGGCTTTTTGTTTTCCTTCGGCATCAGCCACAGCTTTACCCTTCCGCCGCTGTTTATCTCCTGCAAAAAAAGAAGTATCATCGGTGCAACGAACAGTCCTATAAATCCGAATAGCTTTATCCCCGCATACATTGCTATCAGTGAGGCTACGGGGTGGAGTCCCGTATTCCGTCCGATTAGCCGCGGCTCAATTATGTTGCGTACTATTGCAACGATGGCTCCCGAAATTATCAGTCCGGTCGCCAGCGCAAAATTACCCCCTATCAGCTCAAGTACTCCCCATATCGCAAGTATTGCTCCCGCTCCCACAAGCGGAAGAAGGTCCGCAACCGAGATTATTGCCGCGAGTCCCGCCGCGTTTTCTATCCTCAGCATAAAAAATATTACTGCCAGCTGTAAAAATGTGGCTCCCATCAAAAGAAGGTACGCACGAACTATTCCGAACACCTTTTTCACCATAGCGTCCTTCGCCTCAAACAGCCACAGCTTACACCCCGCGGGCAGCTGACGGGAGATAAATCTTGCTACTTTATTGTAATCAATACAGATAAACACCGAGGCTATCACCGTTATGCAAAGATTGAAGAGAAATCCCGGAGCCTCTGTCGCTACACGTGCAGTAAACTCTATCACCTTCTCTATGAGCGCCTCGCCGAGCTCGCTTACCTTCGCCGCCGCCGTACCGCGCCCTATCGCTTCCCCTATCGCTGACTTGTCTACCCACTCGGTAATCTTATTTATATTCGGTAACAGCTCGTTTTTGTAAAAATCGGGGAACCCTTTCAGAAAACTACCCGCAAAATACACGATTCTGCTCGCGATTATGCAGAATAATGCTCCGAAGATGAGGTAGACCGCAAGCGTTATCGTTACTGCCGTCGGCTTTCTCCGTATATTCATCGCTCCCGATACCCGCGTTATTATCGGTTTCAGGATAAACGCTATCAAAAATCCCAGAATAAACGGCGCAAAAAGTCTGAACAGATACGCCGCAAAAAAATAGCATATTGCAAGTATTGCCGCGATGTACGCCGCATTTATCAGAAATTCCTTTTTTCTTTCCACAACGCTTCTCCTCTGTCCGTCTTCTCTCTGTATTATTGACCGCTTTTAATCTTTTTTTGCATTTTTTATATTTTTTTGCGATTTTTAAAGATTCCAAAAGATTTTGCAACCTTTTAGCAGTATGCGCGACTTAATCCCGAAAATTACCCGATTTTACCCGTTTTATACCGTTTTCCCTCTTTTTTTAGGCTTGTAACTTTTCCCATTCAATGTTATAGTTGTATTCATATTTAATACACTTGTTTTCGGAGGAAACACTAATGGAAAACGGCTCTACTTTTTTTATCGTAGATTCTAAAGCGCTCCCCGACGTTTTCGAAAAGGTAGTTCTTGCTAAAAGGCTGCTCGCGCAGAATAAGGCGTCAAGCTGCTCGGAGGCAGCGCGTATGGTGGGAATCTCCCGCAGTGCGTATTATAAATATAAGGACCGCGTTTTCCTGTATGATAACAAGCTCGACGGAAGTATCGCTACCTATTACCTTTCTCTTTGCGACTCTCCCGGCGTTCTCTCTTCGGTCATTTCGCAGATGTACCGCTCCGGCGCAAATATCCTGACGGTAAATCAGAATATTCCCGTAGACGAGGTCGCTCCCGTAGTTATCACTTTTCGCACCGGAGAGATGACTATTCCCGAACCCGAGCTGAGAAAGATACTTTCCTCTGCCGACGGAGTTATGGAAATTAAAATTATGTCAGGCAGATAACCCTGCAAAAGCTCTACTATGTATTTATTATCTGAGAGGAGGCCTTATGCGCATCGGCGCATATCGTTCTTATGAAAAATGTTAAAAAAATTGCTATTATGGGCCACGGAGTCGTCGGAAGCGGCGTCGCTGAAATATTTTTAGGAAACCATCAGAATATTGAAAATAAAACGCAAGTCAGCTCGGAGATAAAGTATATCCTCGACCTGCGCGATTTTCCCGGTCTTTCTTACAGCGACAAATTTATAAAGGATTTTAACCTCATCGCCAATGATGACGAGATATCCGTCGTCGTCGAAACTATGGGCGGACTCAATCCTGCTTACACCTTTGTTAAGACCTGTCTTGAAAAGGGTAAGAGCGTCGTTACCTCCAACAAGGAGCTCGTTGCCGAAAAAGGTGCGGAACTCCTCAGCATCGCAAGAAGCAAAAACGTGAAATTTCTCTTTGAGGCAAGCGTAGGCGGCGGTATTCCGATAATCCGTCCCCTCAGCCAGTGCCTTGCCGCTAATAATATACTCGAAATAAACGGTATCCTCAACGGTACCACAAACTACATTCTCACCTGCATGATACGCGACGGAGTTTCCTTTGAGGATGCTCTCGCTCAGGCTCAGAAGCTCGGTTACGCCGAAAAGGATCCTTCCGCCGACGTTCTCGGACTCGATGCCTGCCGTAAAATCTGCATTCTCGCCTCCATCGCCTTCTCAAAGCACGTTTATCCTAAATACGCTCACGCAGAGGGAATAACCAAAATTACCCTCAAGGACGTTGAGTATGCAAAGGCTTGGGGCGGAGCCATTAAGCTCGTCGCAAGTGCAAAATTACTCGAAAACGGTAAGGTCGCTCTCGAAACCTCTCCCGCATTCGTTTCTTCGGAAAATCCCCTTTCTTCAGTAAACGACGTTTTCAACGCTGCGTTTATTAAGGGAGATGCCGTCGGCGACGTTATGCTCTACGGCAGGGGCGCAGGAAAAGAGCCTACCGCGAGTGCGGTACTCTCAGACGTTATCGAAGCTCTCAACTCCACCGATTCGGGACTCGCTCTCAACTGGAGCGATTGTGATTACGACATCACCGAGCCCTACGAAAACCTCAAAAACAGAATGTATCTCCGTGTCAGCGGTTCCGACCTTTGTGGTCTTGATAAGGTATTTTCCGAGCGCGAGGAAGTAGGCGCTGTCTGCGGCGAGTGCGCATTTATCACTCCCGCAATATCCTACTCCGAGCTCGCTGCTAAAACCGAGCAGCTCGCCGCTTTGGGTATCTCTGTCGACGCCGCAATCAGAGTGCTCGATATATAATAAACGCATTTGCAGGGACTTGATTTTTATATCAAGTCCCTTTTTTTTGTGCATCAAAGCACCGTCTTAGTTTTTGGATTTCGGCTTTCCTATCATTGCAACGATAAATCCGAAGAACATCGCCGCGGTAATTCCTGCGGCAGCAGCGGTAAATCCACCGGTCAGGACTCCCAAAAGTCCCTT